>CALXJF010000026.1 GCA_944388575.1 uncultured Clostridia bacterium | reverse complement strand
AAAAAAAGAAAAGCCATCTAAATACACTCAAATTGCATTTTTCGGGGTGGCTTTAATTTTTGCGGAAACTTAAAAAAATAATATTGTTAATGGAAAATAATATTTACGTAAATTTACAAAGTAAATTCCAAATGTAATATATAATAATGGAATTTAATATTACACTAAAAATTATTGTAAGAATAACTTCCATTTTATTGTCAATGAAAGAAATATATAAAATGCATTTACTCCTTGAAATAACTGCTTTATGCAATTTCTGTAATTGACAATATCTATATTTTTATAATAGTATGTAGTGTTAATCGCATGAATATCGATTAACGCCTTAACAAATGAAAAAATGTGTGATATACTGTGTTTGATTAATTTCATAAGTTTTAAGCAAATGGATTTTAGTCTTACACATTTTGAGAACTATTAACTTTTTGCTTGTTTGTGTTGCGCTTTTTTTCGTAAATAGATGTTAATTTTACACTTTTTTTACCACTTTAATATATTTTTCATGTAATTTTTTATATAGAAAATGGCTGTTTCTCTTACATTTGGAATTTACTTTTTCTTTTGGAAATTACTTTTACAATTCACCAAAATAATATTTAGTAGACTTTTATAATAATTTTAATTAATAATTGATAAAAAAGATTATTGATTTTTAATATTTATTTTTAATATTTTTTGTATAAAAAGTTAATTTTTTAATTATATCGTAATTGTAACATTTCTATAATATAGTTAAAATTCCATAATACTTTTATAAAAACTTTTAAAAAGTAAAAATAAAAGAGAATATTTAAACTTTAATTTAAACATTCTCTTTAAACATAATATACTAGATATCAAATTTTCTAATTTCATTATTGCAAAAAATGTTACCACAAATTATTGCTCTACTTGCTTTTTTACCATCTATATTTACTGTAGCAGTTATTATATGACCTGATGGTTGCAAAACATCTACACTTTTACTTTCTCCTGAGATATATGATTCTACAATTGCAGTTGCAGTAGTCCCACTTCCACAGGCTGTTTCATAGAATAAAGTATCTATTGCATTAACCCAAACAACTGGATTAATTTTTATAATTTCTTTATCTTTTTCTAAAAACATTACTCCCACTGCTTCACGTTCCTTTAAATTGTAGTTTTCTATAAATCCCATAGCCACATCTTTAATTGTATCAAGTTTCTCAATATATTGTTTGGCTCTTTCTTCTTTTATAACTATAGTTGTCATACCTTTCATCTCAATCTTATATATATCATTCTCCATTTCTTCTATAATATCTCTATCCAAGATTAAAGGTATTTCACACCATGCTAAGCCCTCCTTAACACCAGCATTAATATAGTCTTTTTGATTTACTTTTAATTTCAATTCACCATCTTTACCTTCAAGATAGAAGTAAGCTGCACTTCTTGTTGCATTTCCACAGAATTCTCCACCGGCCATTATAAGTTCTGGTGCTTCTTTTTCGCCTAAGAAACCTACTTGTTCAACATTTTTTTCTTTTTGCATAATTACATTATTTATTATTTTTTTTTCCTCTTTTGTATAATCTGTCCCAAATACAAATGCCGTATCATTTCCACCCGGAACAAAAATCTGATATACAACTTTTTTATTCATATTTATTCCTCCTTTTATAAATTAATCGATCTATAATTTATATTAAATTTATAGAATTATATATCAAAGGAATTTAATTGTCAAATATTTATTATAAAAATTTTAAAATATTTTCTATATATTTCCAAAATTTTTTACTAGAAGATATTGAAAATTTTTCATCTGGACTATGTGCATTATAAATATTAGGTGCTACAGCTATATATTCTAAATCTTTTATTTTCTCTGCTAAAAATCCTATTTCTAAACAAGTTTGAGATTTTATCTTCTTTATATTACTTTTAAAAGTATCATAATAGATATTTGAGCATTTCTCAATCAATTCACTATTTTCAATCGGTTCAAAAGCTTTCATCTCATCAAATTCAAAGTTTTTTATACCATACTTAGTAATCAAATTATTAAAGTCTTTCATTTTATTTATTCCAAGTTCTCTTTCGTTGCTTCTTACAGAATATCTAAAGATAACTCTATCTTCTATTTGTTCAATTACTCCTAAATTAGCAGATAATATCACTTGTCCTTCATCATCATATTTCAAAGTTCCATTTTCAAATTCTTCTACAAAATTAATAATTTTTTTAGAAACACGATTATTAATATAACTATTCTTTGCACTGTCTAATTCTTGTAGTGTAATTTTCACCTCTGGACTATAATACCTTTTTATTTCTTCTATTTTACTTAATAAACTCTTTATTTTTGAAATCTCATTATTATTAATACAAAATTCCATTGACATATCTCTAGGAATTATACTAACTCTACTACCACCCTTTAATTTATCTATATATATTTCATTAAATACTGATATCAAATTAAATGCTAACTTAATAGGATTTCCTCTTTTTTTGTCGTCAATATCCAGTCCAGAATGCCCTCCCGGGAATTTCTTTAATTCCAATTTATATTTTTTATAATTATCATTAACACTTTCTCTTTGAATTGTAATATCAGAAGACCATTCCTTACAACTAGCAGAGTTAACAACCATTATATCTTCATAAAAACTATCAAAGGATATTATTCTTTTTGACCTTAATTTATTTACATCTAGAAATCTTGAACCATTCATGGTAGTCTCTTCTTCAACCGTAAATATACATTCTAATTCAGGTGATAAAATTTTTTTATCATCAAGTATAGCCAATACATAAGCTACACCTACACCATTATCAGCTCCCAAAGTTGTATTTTGGGCTTTAACAAAATCTCCATCAACATATAACTGTAAACCATCTTTATCAAAATTATGAGTTGAATCAACTGTTTTTTCACATACCATATCAGTATGATTTTGTAATCCTAAAATTTCCTTGTATTCATATCCTTTTGAAGCTTTCTTCCAAATTATAACATTATTATATTTATCTCTATAATATTCCAGATTTCTTTTTGTAGCAAACTTTACCAAATAATCAGCTATTTTTCCTTCACTTCCAGGTCTTCTTGGTATTTTACTTATCTCATTAAAAAAGTAGAAGAACTTTTCTTCACCTAAATTCTCTTTTTTATATTCTTTAAACATTTAAACTCCTCCAAAAAATAAAAAATGTAAGACACTAATTTTTAGTGCCTCACATGCATAATATATTTTATACAAGCAGGCACAACAACTATGCCTGCATTTTTTTATAATGCAAACATAGTAACAATATGATGATGTGCCATTTTGTATTTTATTATATTCTTCATTTATTCATATCTCACTTTCTATATTCTTTAGATATTATACACATTAATATAACAAAATGCAAGTTTTTATTAATATTTTTATTTAATTTTTTTACTTATATATTAAGTTAATATAAAAGAAGGGGCTGTAAAAAAACTAATATTATTGTAATATAATACAGCAAAAATCATTGAAAATACATTCGTATTTTCAATGATTTTTGACTTTTTTTACAGCCCCTTCTATAACTTTTAACCATTTTTTACTTTGACTATAATCTCCTCAAAGTTTAGGGTACTTTGCTCTCCTGTTATCATATTTTTCAGTGATAACCTTCCTGTTGATATCTCTTCATCACCAATTATGATAACATATGGAATTTGAAGTTTATTGGCATATTTCATTTTTGCTTTCATCTTCTTATTTGCAAAATATACTTCAGTTTTAATCCCAAAACTTCTCAATTTTGTAGCAATATTTAAACAACTATCTATTTCTTCAGTCATAGGAATTATCAAAATATCAGCAATAGATTTTTTACAATTATTTATCAAGTTCTTTTCATTTAATTGATAGAAAAGTCTTGTAAGACCTATAGATATGCCAACTCCAGGCAATTGTTTATCTGTATAAAACTCCGCTAAGTTATCATATCTACCACCAGAACATACACTCCCTATATTTTTATGTTCATTAAGGAATGTTTCATATACTGTACCTGTATAATAATCTAAACCTCTTGCAATTTTTAAATCAATGCAAAAATAACTTTCTGGAACCTCAAATCTTCTTATTCCATTTACAACTTGTTCTAATTCGTTAACACCTTTAATAAATAATTCATTATTTATTTTAAAGTTCTTTAACTTACTTATCTTTTCGTCATTTGTCCCAGTAATACTTATAAACTCCAATATTTTTTCTAAAGCCTCAACACTAACGCCAAGTTCTAGCATTTCTTTTTCTACAGCTTGAGAACCAATTTTATCAATTTTATCGATTATTCTCATAACATCAATTGAACATGATGCTAAATTTAGTTCTTCAAATAATCCATTCAAAATCTTACGATTATTGATACATATGGTAAAACTATCAAATCCCAAAGATTTAAATGTAGTATAAATAACGCTTGGAATTTCAGCATCATTAATAATACTTAATTCTCCATCTCCTATAATATCAATATCACATTGATAAAATTCTCTAAATCTTCCTTTCTGAGGTCTCTCACCTCTGTATACTTTTCCAATTTGAAAACGTCTAAATGGAAATACTAAGTCGTTATAGTATTGTGCAACATATTTAGCAAGTGGAACAGTTAAATCAAATCTTAATGCTAAATCATTATCACCTTTATTAAATCGATAGATTTGTTTTTCTGTTTCCCCACCAGCTTTTGCAAGCAATACTTCAGACATTTCAATTACTGGAGTATCCAAAGGTAAAAATCCAAACATTTCATAGGACTCTTGAATTTTTTTTAACATCTCATTAAATAAAATCTGATCATTTGGCAATAACTCCATAAATCCCGATAAAGTCCTAGGCTTTACTTTTAAATTATTTTCCATAGTTAATTCTCCTTTCTTTGTCCTTGCAAAAGATTATTTTGCAAACATATATTATTATTGTATGTATTCTACCACTTTTTTTAAATCACGTCAATAAAAAAAGCATGAGTTTTTTATTAAAATACTATAAATTATGAAGTTATTATATATTTTTATTTTAATAATTAGCTTCTTGGGATTTTAATATAAAATGTAGTTCCTTCACCTTGAGCAGTATCAAATGTTATATCACCATTGAAATTTCCTTTTATTACAGAATAAGCCAGATACAGTCCTAATCCTGTACCAAATGTACCTTTAGTTGTTAAAATATTTTTAAATATATATGGAGTTATACTTGGGTCTAAACCACCAGCATAATCTGCAACCTTTATAACTGCCATTGATTTAGGCCCCTTTTCTACTGTCACTTCTACCTTACCACCTTTTTCTTCACCATAAGCTTGAGCCGCATTAACAACTAAATTAGTTAGTACTTGTCCAAGTTTAGTTGGATCTCCTGTTATTTCTAAATCATCTTTTATATTTATAACAACTTCTGATCTATTTTTTGCAACTTCATGATAAGTTATTACTTTTATATCATTTACAACATCACTAATTTTAAATTTAACATTTGTATCTCCACCTAAGTTTCTAATTTGATTCCTCATACTATTTACTATGTTAATTATCTTAGTGGCACAATTATCCATTCTTTGAAGAATTTCTCTTTCCTCTTCTGTTCTATTTTCACTCCCCATTTGATTTAACATTACAATACCGGTCTTTATAGCAGAAATCGGTGTATTTATATCATGAGCTACTCCTCCAGCAAGCTCACCAATTGAAACTAACTGTCCCTGCTTTACTATAATTTCTTGTTTTTCCTGTAACTCTTTTATTACTTTTTCTGTATTTAATTGAACTTTATTATATGCTCTTATCAAATCACTAAATTCATCATTTGAAGTTATTGGTAATTGTTCTCCCACTTTATTTTTTTTATTTCCAATTTCATTTAAGCTATTAGAAATTATATTAAGGTTATATTTTACATTATTCGTAAAGCATCTTATAATAATATAATATAATATCAATAAACAAATATTAAATAATACAAAAGTTACGGTATACGAAGTTGGCATAACATTGAACATTTTTCCAATATAACACTTTTTACCATTTAATTCAATCTCTTTAAATACCCCTTCAATTGAAGAACCATACTGATTATACGTCCTATTACCTTCTTCAAAATGTAAAATATACTCTTTAGCAAATTTTGTTAATTTGAAATTCGAATAGATTTCTTCTCCATTACTATCAATAATAAAATATCCTTCATTACTTTTTTTTATTTCCTTTAAAATATCATCTCTATCTACATTTTCTAATAATTGATTTAAATTATTAAATTCTTTTTCTTTAAGAAACTCTCCTCTTTCATAAGAGATTCTTGAATATGAATACAAACTCATTACTAAAAGAATTACTAACATACAAGATATATACTGAATCATCATCTTTTTACTAATACTAAGTCTTAATATAGTATCTTTTTCATCCTTTATTATAGGATAAGTACCTTTTAAAATACTATTAAATATTTTTCCTGTAAAAACTGATAATAACAAATCAGATATTGCAGTCCATATACATATAACTGCTGTAAGTTTTAGGGTAAGTGTAAGCTGGGTAGAAGCAGCCGTAAATATTATAATTAAAACTATTGCATTAATTATAACTTGAGTTGGTACTAATCTATACATTCCATTAGCACATATATTTCTTATTTTTAGAATATGTTCTTTATTACCATTTTCTACATATCTTTCCCAATTATTAAGTTTATTAAAAAACAAATATAAGGTTATACAATTTAATAATATACCTAAAATAAATATAAATACAAATTGTACACTATACTGCATACCAACTACAGCGCTTTGAAACTCATTATCAATAGAATTAGGTGGATAGTTTAATAAAAAAGGGATTAAAGGATACATTATAAGTCCAAAAAATAAATATAATAAATTATCTATCAATATAATTTTAGTTGTTATTTTTAAGTTTGATTTTTTCTTTCGTTCCATTAAATTCCTCCTTAGTAAATTTATTTAAATAAATACTCATTTTATTAATATAATTTTTATCTAAATTTGGCCATACCTGTTTACATTCATTTAATTTTTTTATAGTATATTTATTATCAATTTGAACTTCAATTGTTCCCATACTACTTATTATATCATTTAGTAAAACATTCTCTCTTGAATCGTATTTCTTTAATATCTCCATAAAATCATTATCTGATAACTCTCTAAATTCACTTCCTTTTGCAATATCTAAAGAATAAATCATATCTAAAAAGTTAACTGTATTTGGATTGTATATATGAAAAATTTGATTTACTTCTTTAGTATAAAACATTAATGAAATAATAAATTTCGCTGCAATATCTACAGGAGTCATTTCTACTTTCATATTTTTAATACTTGAAGGATAAGCTTTTAAGAACAACATATTTTTTATTCTCATAAAGAAACCATTATTTAAAACATTCTTTTGATATACTCCATCTACATATCTCCATGTTAAATTTCCAATTCTATACACATTTGCCATTAAATTCTGTTCACTTATCATTTTATATATATATAACTCAGCCTTAAACTTAGTTTCAATATATGGATTTATCTTATAATTTTGACCTATATAAAATTTGGATTCGTCAAACACTTCTATAGAGCTATCACCCGCTATACTTACTGTAGATATATGCTCTAATATAAGATTATGTGCTTTACATATTTTTACAATATTTTTTACTGCCTGTACATTTATCAAATCAAATTCTGAATAATACCCATGGTGCTTAACAATAGCCGCAGCATTTATCAATCTATTTGTATTTTTTACTATATTTAATAATTCATCTTCCTGTAATCCAAAATTCTCTTGCTCAATATTACCATTAATAACTTTTACTTTTTCTTCATATAAGCCTATAAATTCATTTCCAAAATAAAATTTAAATCTATTCCTTAAACGTTTTTCAAAATCAATTCCACGTACAATACAATATATAATATCAGTTTCATTAATCGTTAATAATTCTTTTAAAATATGTATGCCTAAAAAGCCTGTTGCTCCAACCAATATAATATTTTTACCAAAATTATCTTCTGTTTTTGGTTTAGAATAATTTATATACTTATACTTTTTTAATTCTTCCAAATTTGTTTCATCTTTTGGCATCTCATTAATATGTTTACAAAACTCTCTTATAATTGGATATTCATAGAATTTCTGTACATTTATCACCTTAGTATATTTAGATAATTTTACCTGACATCTAATAATATTTAAAGAATCTACACCATAATCAAAAATACTATGTTTTGGATCAACACTTTTTCCAAGTATTTCCTCCCAAACTTTACAAACATTTTCTTCAAATTCATTTATATATCTAATTTTATCTAATGAAGAGTCTACATCTTTCTTAGGAATTGGTAATAAATCTCTAACCACCTTACCATTTTTATTAACTGGAACAAAATCGATTTTTACATATTTAGACGGTAACATATAATAAGGCAAATAATTTTTTAATTTTCCCCTAATATAACTTCCTCTATATTCATTTTTACTAACATAATAAAGACAAATATTAGGTATATTAGATATATATTTTACATCTACTACTACATTTTTAAATTTAAATTGTTTCTTAGCAATATTTTCTATTTCCTCTAATTCTATTCTATTTCCATTTATCTTTATTTGCTTATCTTTTCTGCCAATATATCTTAATTGCATATCAAGATCAAGTCTCCCAATGTCTCCAGTTTTGTACATTATTCTATTAGTATTGGAATTTAAAATAAAAGATTGCTTTGTCTTCTCTTCCATATTATTATATCCTGCAGATATTCCGTCTCCCTCAATATATATTTCTCCTTCTACCCCAAGCGGACAAATATTCCCATATTTATCCATAACATATATTTTTACATTATCAGCTGGTTTACCTATAGGAAGAGTAGGTTCACTATCTAACGCATTATACTTATATATCATACATCCAACTGTAGCTTCTGTAGGTCCATATTCATTAAAAATACGTATACTTCTCCTACTTCTTTTAACTATTTTCTTTACATCATTAGTTTTTAATGCTTCTCCACCTAAAATTAATGTATTAATATTACTTATTCTAATATTTGCCTCATTTATCAGAGACAAATGGGCTGGAGTTAATTTTACTATATTTACTTTATCTTCTCTAAATATTTTTACAATCTCTTCATTATTATTTTTGCAAATTACTATTGTTCCACCACTAATTATTGGAAGATATAAAGTAGTAACAGTTAAATCAAAAGCTATTGAAGAGTATAATGGCATTAAAGGTTTACTATCATTTACATATACTTTTTTTGCCCAACAAATATAATTAGTTAATGCCCTGTTAGTAATTTTAACACCTTTAGGAGTCCCTGTAGAACCAGATGTATATATAATATATGCTAATTTACTATGAGTAGATTTATTTTCAATATTTATTTTAGTACTAGTGTCCTTTTCAACATCCAAATAAATCACATCATCTAAAATCTTATCCTGCATTACTGCATATTTACAATCACAGTCATTAGCAATAGTTCTCACCCTATCTACAGGTGTAGATAAATTTAATGGTACATAAGCATTTCCAGACATCAATATTCCATAAATGGCTACTATTAATTCTATACTATTATCTAAATACACTATTATTTTCTCATCAGATACATTTAATAGTTTAAAAGCGAAATTACAAACCATATTGTAAAAATCCTTATATGATATTTTCTGATTCTCATATATTAAAGCTACATCATTGGGAAAATACTTAACTTTTTCTTCTAACAAATCTATAACAGTTTCATTTAAAGAATATTTAGCATCAGTATTATTATATTCTCTTATTTGAATTTTTTCTTCTTCACAAAGTATATCAATATCTAATATTTTATAATTATAATTAACTACATCACTAAGTATTCTTAAAAATCTTTTGTGTATATAAACAATTTCATTTTCTGAAAACAAATCTTCTAAATAATCATAATTAACTCTTAATATTCCTGTATTATCCATATCAGTAACATGAATTTGTAATTCATCATTTAACTGCTTGTTAAATGTCCATAAAGTACTATATTTTTCAGGATTTAAATTAATTCTTGCATTTTGGTATGAAAATGAAATATTATATAAATTATCTTTATTGGCAGTTGTATCTCTAACAATATCTAACATTTTATTATATGGATATCTTTGGTGTCTAAATATAGTCATAGTATTTTTAGAAATACTTTTTGCTAAATCTAAAATAGTTTCATTTTCATCAATTTTTACTCTAAGTGGAATTGTTGAAACAAACATTCCTAATGTATTTTTTTCTTTAAAATTAGCTCTATTTAATACAGGTGTCCCTATAACAAAATCTGTTTGATTAGTAGTTCTAAACAAATATGCTGAAATTACAGCTAAAAATAACGAATAAACAGAAATCTTATTTACATTACAATAATTTATTATCCTATCATTTAAATACTTATCTAATGAAACAGAATATCTATTAGCATTATGAGAGACAATTCTATTATGATTTTTCATTGAAATTGTTTTATTAATATCTGATAAATACTCTTTCCAAAAAGCTTCATCAGCTACATATTTATCTGATTTTAAATATTCTTCTTGAGAATTTATAAAATCAACATAACTATTTTTATTATCTTCAGATATATTACCATTACTTTCAATATAATCTATCAATTGCATAGCCAATTTACTACACGACCAAGCATCTGATATAATATGATGTATTTTTAATAAAATACATCCTTTATTATTTTTATATTTTAATATCTTAAATTCATAAAATTGATTACTATCAAAAAAAAGAGAGTGCAAAGCAAAGGCATCTATATATTCACTAATTTCTTCTTGTGAATATGATGTCATGTCTACAATCTCAATATTATTATATTTATACTCTTCAAAGTATTGCAAAGGAAGACCAGAATTTTCTATAATTCTAGTTCTCATTACATCATTATTTTTTAAAACATAATTTATAGCTTTTTCACATAACTCACTATTAAAATCCTTACTTATATTAATTAATCCTGTTATAGAGTTTATAGCAGTGCCTTCGTTATACTTTTCCATTAACCATATATTTTGTTGTGGAAAAGTCAAAATATATTTCTTATCCCCCATAATAATCCCTCACAAAAAATAAAAATCCACTCTAATTGTAAGTATATCAAAAAAATAAATTTATTGCAATATTTTTTATAATACTATTTATATTTTACATACTTTAAAATTACTCCTATATAAAAAGTATAAGTATTAATATTAAAATAATAATATCTAACATATTTTTTTACACTCAAACTCTTTATTACAAAATTGTCAAACAAAAAAGAACTTAGAATCCAATACTTCTAAGTTCTATTACAAAATAATAAATCCATTGGTGCGGGTAAAAGGACTTGAACCTTCACGTCGTGAGACACCGGATTCTAAGTCCGGCGCGTCTGCCAATTCCGCCATACCCGCAAAAATATTTATTACTTGATACTCAAATATAATAACATAGTATTCATTCTTTGTCAATATTTTTATCCTATTTTTTGAAAAATCCGGAAAATTATACTTTTATATTACCAATATAAATCTTACTTCATCATCTTTCATTCTTTTGGTTTTTCAAATATAACCCCATCACATATTTTAATAAAATTTTCAATTTCTTTTTTAGTTTTTGCAGTCCATCCATATAAGTATCTACCCTGTCTATGACATTTATTAACAAATCTTTCATTTATATAATTAATATCATAAGCTATAAAATTAGGCTTTACTAAAAAATTCAACAACATATTTTCTAATATAAATCTTTTTATATTACTAGAGACTTCTTCCATATTTTTACTAGCTAATTGACCTATAATCACTCTTGGATAACGTTTCCTAATAAAATATAACGATAAAGGGTTAAATGATTCAATAATATATTTTCCATTATATAAAGTTAACATTTCCATTAGTTTTAATTCCAATTTACCAACACGACGTGTATTTTTTATTTCGATTAATAAAGGAACTTTCCCATCGATTAAATCTAATACATCTTTAAGCTTTGGAATATTATATTTAGTATTAATTAGATTTAAACTACTTAAATATTCAAATGTACAATCTTCAACTATAGCATTAACGCCTGTCATTCTTTTTATATTATTATCATGAAAAACTACTATCTCTTCATCTAATGTAATATGAACATCTAATTCAATAGCAAAATCATTTTCTACTGCTAATTTAAAAGCCTCAATAGAATTTTCCGGTATACCTTTTTCATTATTAAACAGTCCACGATGAGCTATCATTTTATAATTATTTAACTTCATATATTTCTCCTTATTACTATATCATTTAATAATTTTTACAGTATTTTCAAATATTATTGCATCACTTAAAGTAATTGCTTTTTCTAATTCTTCTTCTGTCTTTATTGTCCAAGCAAATAAATAAATATTTTTTTCTTTACAAAACTTTTTATGTTCTTCACTTAAAAAATTAATATCATAAGCTATAAATTCTGGTTTTATAAAAATATCTAGTATCCTTGCAATATAATCTTTAAAAAGATGTCCATCTCCACTGAGTAATTGTCCGACATTTACATTACTATAATGTTTTTTTATCCAAAAAATAGATAAAGGATTAAATGATTCAATAATATATTCACCTTTATAATGCTTTAATCTTTCCATAAGTAATTTTTCTAAAGTACCAATAGATTTCTCATTTTTTATTTCTATAACTATAGGAACACTACCATTTATTAAATCTAAAACTTCTTCTAAAGTTGGAATACTTTGATTTGTACTCAACAATTTCAATTTATTTATCTCACTTAACGTGCAATTATCCACATCTTTATTTACTCCAGTAAGTCTTTTTAGATTTAAATCGTGAAATACTATTATCTTTTCATCTAAAGTTAAGCGTACATCAAATTCTATTGCATACCCATCTCTTATAGCTTCTTTAAAAGCTAATAAAGAGTTTTCTGGGAAATTATTTATATTATCAAAAATACCTCTGTGAGCAACATATCTATATTTATTTATATCCATAAAGAACTCCCTATCCTCATAATAAACCAATAATATATATATAACTAATATATGTGTATCATTTCAATTTATTATGAGTTCACTTTTTTATATTATAACATATATAGTATTATTTAACAAAAAATAAAAGAATTAGTACAAAAATATACTAACCCTTTTACTCTATTATATCATTCTTTCTCTATTAAAGATATTATGACCGATAATACAATAAATATAAAGTAATATCCTTCTGTTTTTATGCTTATATGAAATAATTGATACGCTCCTTTTATAAATATTTCATCAAATCCTAATATTGATAAAGCCCATGCCATAAAAAACCACATAATGCAGCCCATAATATTTTCCACATAATAATCCCCTTTCAAATTATTAAAAGTTTCAAAGTGTTTTACATAATATAATTATAACATTTTTTTATAATTTATCGAGTATATTCATATTTTTTTATATATTTAATAATATTTATTAGGTGATTTGTTTGAAAAATATTTATTTAAATAGTTTTATTTTATCATATAATAATATTCAAAACTTACTTACATATTTAGAAAAAAATTATAATAATAAGTTTTTTTATGATACAAATATTTGCAAAACAAACTTTAACTATAAAGTTAAAGCATACAAAATAGGAAACGGAAAAAAACACATTATCCTATTTGGATGTACACATGGTTGTGAAATAATAACTGTATATTTTATATTAGAATTTATTTTAACACTTTTACAAAATGATACATTATATGATGAATACTGTTCAAAATACACATTTCATTTCATTCCTATACTAAATCCTGAAGGATATATTATATCAAGTTGTAATGTATTAGCTAATATATCAACTTTAAATAATGAAGAAATAGAAAAATTTGCTACAAACTATTTACAATGTTATGAACAAGACGATTATTTAGCATTACAAGGAAAATGTATAGATAAAAAATATAAAAAAGCTATTCTCTCTTCCATTTCCAATATTTCGGATTTAAATCTACAAAAAAGTGTAAAGAAAATATTAAAAGATTGTAAATTAACAGAAAATGTTTTACCTGTATGGTCTTCTAATGGAGTTGGTGTAGATATAAATTCTAATTCAATTCATAAGTTTAATGAAATAAAAAAACTAAGATTAACTCAAAAATGTGGTAAATTAAGATATAATGATATTCCAGTTACAGTTCCTAGTCCAATGTCCTATCCTGGAAACTGTACTTTTGATAAACGAGTTCCTGAAAATTTAGGATTATATAAATATATAAAATCAATTTACTCTTTAAAAGACTATTCAGATGAAAGATTAATTTCAATATTTTCATATCATTCAACTGGCGGAGAAATATATGGTTTTCCAGATTTGCAATACGCAAACAAAAAGCAAATTGATATTCAATCAATTGGAATGACAGAATATTCAAATTACACAAATTACTCACCCATAAATGAAAAGTTGAAATATGGAGTAATGGACTTTTATAGAGTAGCCTTAGATAATGTCTGTTCTCTTACTATCGAACTTTCAAAAGTAAATGCAAATCCTATTGGGTTTCTTTCAAATATTAACAGCTTTTTAAAAGAAATCATTGATAACAAAAAAGCAGTTTTAGCAACTATAAATAAAATTTCAGCTTTATTCTAAATAATAAAATATAGTAGAGTTATTTTTCATATCTACTATATTTTTGTTGACAAACATTAGTTTGTTTGATATAATTTTCTTTGTCAAAGAAAAGAGGTTTATTTATGGATTTAACTACAATTTTACTTATTATAGTAATAATTCTACTTTTAATAACTATAATTTCAATATTTTCTTTAAAAAAGAAAAATGAAAATTCAAAAGAATTTATACATGAATTTAATACTATACGACAAGAACTTGCAAGTAATTTTAAAGATACTCGCGAAGAACTTTCAAATACAATCGGTTCTAAAATCACTGATAGTTCAAATATTCAACAGTTACAACTTACTAATCTAACTACCATAAACGAGACTAAATTAGATAATACTCGCAAAAATATGGAAGACAAATTAGAAAATATAAGAAAAACTGTTGAAGATAGATTACTTGTATTACAAAAAGATAATAATGATAAATTAGAACAAATGAGAGTGACTGTTGATGAAAAACTTCAAGGAACCCTTGAAAAAAGACTTGGTGAATCCTTTAAAATTGTAAATGATAGATTAGAATCTGTTTACAAGGGACTTGGAGAAATGCAAACATTAGCACAAGGCGTTGGAGATTTAAAAAAGGTTTTTACCAATGTTAAATCAAGAGGATTTTGGGGAGAAATTCAACTAGGAAATATACTAGAACAATTCCTAACTAAAGAACAATACGAATGTAATGTTAAAACAAAACCTAAATCAAATGATTTAGTAGAATTTGCTATAAAGTTACCAGGAAGAAATGATAATGAATTTGTATGGCTACCTGTTGATTCAAAATTCCCAATCGAAGATTATTCAAGACTAGTGGATGCAGAAGAAATGGCAGATATACCTCTTATTACAGAATCAAGAAAAAAATTAGAAAATTCTATAAAATCATTTGCAAAAGAAATATCAGAAAAATATATTGAATCTCCTTATACCACAGATTTTGCTATAATGTTTTTGCCAACTGAAAGCTTATATTGCGAAGTTTTAAAAAATACTGGATTATGTGAATTTATATCTCAAAAATATAGAATTGTTGTTTCAGGTCCAACTACTTTTGTAGCTTTACTTAATAGCCTACAAATGGGATTTAGAACTTTAGCAATTGAAAAAAGAACAAGCGAAGTATGGCAACTTTTGGGAATGGTTAAAACAGAATTCGCAAAATTTGGAGATATATTAGATAAAACAAATAAAAAACTAATAGAAATCTCATCTACTATGGAACTTGCATCAAGAAAAACAAGAACTATAGAAAGGAAACTAAAAAAAGTAGAAGCTCTACCTATATCTAGTGAAGAAGATTTCTACTCAAATGACTCAACTGATATCACCACTCCTGTAACGTTAAGTGAAAATAATGAATAAAATATATAAAACAATCTAAAGAAAAATACTATTATTTACTGTATTTTTCTTTTTTTTAACTACATCTTTACTTATAGATTAAATTATGTTAAAATAATCAAAGTATAGAGTTTATACTTTATTATTTATATAGGAGATGATAATAATGGCAAAAGTAAAAGCAATTGTCCTTGCAGGCGGAAAAGGAACAAGGATGAAATCTGAACTTCCAAAAGTTCTACACAAAATATATGATAAATGTATAATTGATTATGTATGTGATGCATGTAAAGAAGCCAAAATAAAAGACACTTATGTTATAGTAGGACACAAACATGAAATGGTTGAAGAACATTTAAAAAATAAAAAGAATATTAAATGTATTTTACAAAAGGATCAATTAGGTACTGGTCATGCGGCAATGCAAGCTAAAGATTATATAGAAGATGACGACTACGTATTTGTAATAAATGGTGATCAACCTCTTATTTCTTCTCAAACAATTAAATCGTTAATATCATTTTGTAAACAAGGAAATTATGGAGGTGCTGTACTTTCAGCAATAATCGATCATCCAGGATCACTTGGAAGAATAATTCGTGATAGTTTTGGAAACTTAAATAGAATAGTTGAAAGAAAAGATTGTAATGAAGAAGAAGAACGAGTTAATGAGATAAATATAGGTGTATATTGTTTTAAAGGTAAATTATTAAAAGATTCTTTTGGAAAATTAGATGACAATAACGCACAAAACGAATACTATATAACAGATATACCTTACCATATAAAAGATATGGGATATAACTTTGGAGTATATGCAATTGCAGATATATCAGAATATCAAGGAATAAACTCAAGAGAAGAACTATCTATAGCTACTGCTACTCTACTTGATAAAACTAGAAAACAACATATGAATAATGGAGTAACTCTAATAGATCCAAGTAGTACATATATAAGTTTAAACGTAAAGATAGGAAAAGATACAATAATATATCCAGGAACACATATACAAGGAGATACAGTAATAGGAGAAAATTGTATAATAGGACCAAATTCTCATATTATATCTTCAAAAATAGGAAATAATGTAGTTGTAGAAACAAGTAAAATAACAGAAAGTACAATAATGGATAATTGCAAAATAGGACCTTTTGCACATATAAGACCAAAATCAAATATAAATGAAAATGTAAAGGTTGGAAGCTTTGCTGAAACAAAAAATGTAAATATTGGAGAAAATACAAAAATACCACATTTAATCTATACAGGAGATGCAGATATTGGAAAAAATGTAGAAATAGCATGTGGATGTATAACAGCTAACATGAATACAAAATGGGAAAAGAACAGAACAGTTATAAAAGATGGTGCTTTTGTAGGATGTAATAGTGCACTTCTTGCACCAGTAACAATCGGCGAGAATTCAATTGTTGGAGCGGGTTCTACAATAACAGAAGATGTCCCAGATAATTCTTTAGCAATAGCTCGTGAAAAACAAATTACTAAGAAAGACTATTTAAAAAAATAATATAGTATAGAAAGGGAAATAGACAAAAACGTTTACTTCCCTTGTTTTTTACTCTACTATGATTGTCTCATTTTTATTAACTTTCTCTTTTATCTATAATTATGTTTACTATACAAATTATTATTACTATTATTTTCTTTCTACTACTCTTCAAATATTTACAAATCTTTTTTACTCTTATATCTTTTTTAAAGTTACTAGATAATGGTTTTTGATAAAAATAAAAGAGCTTTCCTTAATATGGAGGCTCTTCTCTTAATTAAATGCAA
>CALXJF010000025.1 GCA_944388575.1 uncultured Clostridia bacterium | reverse complement strand
TTAAAGACTGAAACCTTTTAATATCAAGGGTTATCAGTCTTTTACTCTTTTACAACTGTCAAATTCAGGATTATATTTTTCTAAGAAAAGTCAAGTTATCGATCAAATTTTATATGTTTTAATATAAAAATAGTCAGTAATTCTTAAAAAAATATACTTTTAAATTATAATTTTTATATTAAAGTAAAGATAATAAATTGATTTTTAATACTTATAACATTTTATACAACTAGTTTACAAGAATTTTTGATTTTCTTTAAAACTATTAAATATACTCATAATTCACAGTAATCAAGTAAAAATCACACACCAAATCATTCATATACTTTTATCATAATTCTTAATCATATTATAATTACAACTTTTTTATTTATTATTTTTTTATTATTTATATATATTTAAGAATAAAACTTGTATTAAAAATGCATAATAATACTATACCAAAAAGGAGAATTCTTATGCATGATATTATAGTTATTTCAATTATAGTTATCATTTTACTAATAATTTTAACAAGTAGCACTTTACAAAATCTAATAATAAAAAAATTAGAGGATAAGCAAAAAAGAAAGTTAAGTAAAGAACTTTCTAATTCTATAAAAAATAAAGAATTTATTATATACATACAGCCAAAATTTGATACACAGACGTCAGAATTAGTTGGAGCCGAAGCTTTAATTAGGAAGAAATTGCCAAATGGAGAGATATTACCTCCAAATAAATTTGTCCCATTATATGAAAAATATGGAGTAATTACAAAACTTGATATGTATGTATTAGAGGAAATTTGTAAAAAACAAAAAGAATGGAGAAATAAAAATTTAAAACTAATACCAATATCAATAAATGAATCCAGACATCATCTTAAAAATTCTAACCATTTACAAGAGTTAAATAATATCATATCTAAATATGATACAAATACAAATCTAATTGAGCTTGAAATGACCGAAAGTACAGTAGTTGAGAATATGGAAATTGCCAAACAAGCAGAAGAAAATGTACACAAAATGGGTTTTATTGTTTCAATGGACGATTTTGGAACAGGTTATTCTGCCTTTAATATACTAAAAAATATAAAAATAGATGTTCTAAAGATCGATAAGTCCTTTTTTGATGATATGATAAATAATGCTAAAGCTCAAATAATTATAGAAACTATAGTAAGCATGTGTAAAAAATTAGATATAATTACAGTAGCAGAGGGCATTGAAACCAAAGAACAAGTAGAATTTTTAAAGAAAATAAATTGCGATAGAATACAAGGTTATTATTTTTCCAAACCAATCCCAATAGAACTTTTTGAAAAAACATATCTTCAAAAAAAAATAAAATATTATATTTAATTAAAAGAATATATATTTTTTTATTAATTATATTAAATATATTATCAAAAAAGTCAATTGTATTTTATATACAATCGACTTTTTAATTATACTTTATTTTCCTAATTTTTGTTGTTCTAAATATTCATCATAAGTCATTCTTTTATCTATAATTCCATTTTCAGTTAACACTATTATTCTATTAGCAATTGTTTGAATAAATTGATGATCATGAGAAACAAATATCATCTCTGCAGTACTTTTTATAAGGCCATTATTTAAGGCTGTAATACTTTCAAGATCCAAGTGATTTGTAGGTTCATCAAGTAAAATAAAATTAGGTTTTTCTAACATAATCCTTGCCATCATACATCTAGCTTTTTCTCCACCAGAAAGTACATTTACTTTTTTCAATGATTCTTCTCCCGAAAACAACATCCTTCCAAGGAAACTTCTTATTATAGTTTCATCATTTATATTATATGCCTCAGCAATCCAATCAACAATTGACTTGTCTGATTTAAAAAACTCCTCATTATCTTGCGGCAAATATGAAGGTACAATGGTCTTACCAAAAGTAATCTTTCCTTTATCTTGTCTTATTTTACCCATTATTATATCAAATAAAGCAGTTTTTGCTAATCCATTTTCTCCAAGTAAAGCAATTTTATCACCTTTTAAAACCTTAAAAGAAATATTTTTTAGCAATTGTTCACCATCTTTATTATAACTTATATTATCCACCTCTAAAATTTCTTTTCCTGATTCATTCTCAGGTTTAAATTCAATAAATGGATATCTTCTTGTAGACGGAACAATCTCATCAAGCTGTATCTTTTCTAATGTTTTTTTCCTAGAAGTGGCCTGTTTTGATTTAGAGGCATTCGCACTAAATCTACGTATAAATTCTTCTAATTCTTTTATTTTCTCTTCCTTCTTTTTGTTAGATTCTCTCATTTGTTTTAATGCTAGCTGGCTAGATTCATACCAAAAATCATAGTTTCCAACATATAATTTTATTTTGTTATAATCAATATCAACAATATGTGTACATACTTTATTTAAAAAGTATCTATCATGAGATACAACAATAACAGTGTTTTCAAAATTTATTAAAAATTCTTCCAACCATTCTATTGCGGCAATATCTAAATTATTTGTAGGCTCATCTAAAAGCAATACATCAGGATTACCAAAAAGAGCTTGAGCTAATAATACTTTAACCTTTTGAGGACCTGTTAATTCTTTTACATATTTTTCATGTAGCTCTACTTCTATTCCTAGACCACTTAAAAGTTGAGCAGCATCGCTTTCTGCCATCCATCCATTTAATGCCTCAAACTCAGCTTCTAATTCTCCAGCTTTTATTCCATCTTCTTCACTAAAATCCTCTTTTGAATATATAGCCTCTTTCTCCTTCATTATTTCATATAATTTAGAATTTCCTCTAATAACAGTATCAATTACTTTTACTTCATCATATTCATAATGATTTTGTCTTAAAATACCAAGTCTTTCATTTTGAGACATATAAACTTCACCTTCACTAGGTTCAATCTCACCTGAAAGAATTTTTAAGAATGTAGACTTACCAGCTCCATTTGCTCCAATAATTCCATAGCAATTTCCTTTAGTAAATTTTATATTAACATCTTCAAATAATGTTCTCTTACCAAATCTTAAAGTTACTCCATTTGTACCTATCATATCTATCTCCTTTGCAAAATTTCATAGTATATTGTACTATAAATATACATAAGAAGTCAACCAAAAAAGATATAATTTTTTACTTATTTATTTTTTTCTAAATTGAATTAAAAAATATTGAATTATTTATTTTAAAAATGTAAAATATATTTGGTGATTGTCATGGAAAATAAAATATCAAGAGCAGAAGCCAAAAAAATCTTAAAGCAAAAACAAAAAGAAACTAAAAAGATGGCTAAAAAAACTTTAGAAAATTACAAAAACTTTGCTATGAAAGGAAATATAGTAGATATGGCTATTGGTGTAGTTATTGGTAGTGCTTTTACTAACATTGTAAATACACTTGTATCTTCTACTATTACACCTTTAATTAGTATACTCACTAACAATGTTGATCTTTCTACTTTATTTATTACACTTAAAGGAGGTCACTTTGATACAATAGAACAAGCTAAAGCTGCTGGAGCTATAGTATTAAATTATGGAGACCTATTAAATGCAATTATAAACTTTCTAATAATATCTATTGTTTTATTTATAGTTATAAGTATACTTAGAAGTTCAAACAAGAAAAATACAAAAAAAGAAGAAGAAAACACAAAAATTACCACAAAAGTTTGTCCATATTGCAAAAGTACTATTGATATTAATGCAAGTAAATGTGCTTTTTGTACTAGTGATTTAAAAGAAGAAGAGTTACAAACATAATTAAATAATCCAAAATAAAACTACACGGAATTCATAAGAATTCCGTGTATATCATTATCAACATTAAGATTTAATAACTAAATAATTAAAACCAAATTATTTTTTGTTTACTAATTCTTTTAATGCTTTTCCAGCTTTGAAAACTGGTGCTTTTGAAGCTGGTATTTTTATTTCAGCTTTAGTTTGTGGATTTCTTCCTTTTCTAGCAGCTCTTTGTCTAACTTCGAAAGTTCCAAATCCAACTAGTTGAACTTTTTCTCCTGCTTTTAATGCACCTTCAACGCTAGTTATGAAAGCGTCTAATGCTGTTTCAGCAGCTTTTTTTGTTAGTTTGCTTTCTTCAGCAATTTTAGCTATTAATTCAGCTTTATTCATTCTAAATCCCTCCTAATGTAACCTCCGTAACTGATTACACTAAGAATATACTACAAATATTTAGCCTTGTCAACACTTTTCTATGCTTTTACCATATTTTTTTTGAATTTTTTTACTATTTTATACACCTTTTCTCCATATGGTAGTTGTTTTATTTCACTATCACTTAAAGTTCCAATTGAAAAAGTAACAATAGCATATACTATAACTGCTACTATAATACTCAAAATCGTATAAATAGCATTGGATAAACCTATAAATTCGTTAAGTTTAGTCATTAGAACTATACTTAAACACATACATATAGTTGAAATTATTGGTTTTATAAATATTCCTTTTAAATCTGGTTTTTCTTTTAAAAATCTAAATAATAGTATAAAAGCTAAAGTACAAGCAATTCCATTATATATAACTGTAGTAAGTGCCGGAATTACTTCTCCATATATAGGTATTAAAGTTACATTTAAAATATACTTTACTATAGCTCCTATAACTAAACATGTACCTGGAACATATAATTTACCAATTCCCTGTAAAGAGCCATATAAAGTTTGGGCAAGCACCGCAAAAATTATCATCCAACATTGTATTTGAAGTAATGGTGCACCAGCAGAAGCATTAGGAAAAATCAACTCAAATATAGGTTGTGCTAACATAAATAAACCAGCAGCACAAGGTAATGCTATAATTGAAGATACTTTCAATGAAAAATTAATCTTATTAATAGCCTCTTGCCTCTTCCCTTTAGCTATTGCAGATGATACAAATGGAACAAGCGCAACTGAAAAAGCCACATTTATTGAAAGTGGAACAGCATTTAATATATCTACTTTTCCAAGCAATATACCAAACTTTTCATTTGCTTGTTGTAAAGTATACCCATACTGCTGCAATCCATCCATAGCTGTTATAACATCAATCACACCTGATAAAGCAACTACAACACTTCCAAAAGATATAGGAATCACATATGAAATTAGTTTTTTTACTATCTTACCTCTTGGAGTAACTGCAAATTTCTCTGATTTTCGTACTTCTTCCCATATATCCTTTTTATTTTTATTATAATATATAAGCAAATAAAGAAATGCGGTAGATGCTGCCACAGTAGTTGCCAAAGTCGAACCCGCAGCCATTATTTCTGGAGTCTTTCCAAGTAACATTACTACAAAAATTATAGAAAAGATACTATTTACAATTTGTTCTAAAATTTGAGCCTTACTATATTCCATCATATTTTGCATTCCCACAAAATATCCTCTCAAAACCGCAGACATAGCTACAAATATTATTGCAGGTGCCAAAGCCATTAATGTGTATTTAACACCAGGATTAGATAAAATACTAGTTGCAATAAATCCAGATCCAAAGAATAATAATAAAGAAAATCCAATTGCAATTAAAGTAAATAAATACATGGCAGTTCTAAATATTCTATGTGCTCCTCTTTTATCACCAATTGCCATCTTCTCTGATACCAATTTAGATATAGTGTTAGGTATTCCCATGGTAGCAATTGCAAGTATAAGAGTATATACCTGATATCCTGAACCATAATAGCTATTTCCCTCATCAGCAAATTGAGGAAAATTAGTAAGTATTATTCTATATATAAATCCAAATACTTTTATAAGAATTTGAGAAAACATTATAACCAAAACGCCATTCATAAAAGATTGTTTCTTAATAGCCAAATCTTATCACTTCCCTTTATATAACTTACTAAATTAATGAGTTAATTATACCATAAAAAAATTTTTTAAACAACTTATAAGACAATTTAACACATATTTATCACAAAAAGCAACAATTTATATAAAATAATTGCTAACTTATCCCTAATATGATATTATATAACTATATAACATAAATTTAAATTGATTAGGAGATTAACATGCAATTACAAGAGGTAATAAATACAAGAAAAAGTATCAGGAAATTTAAACCAGACAAAATTTCTGAAAATTTAATTGAAGATTTGATTAACTGTGCAAGACTTGCACCATCTGCAAAAAATAGACAACCTTGGAAGTTCATTATAACTAAAGATACCCTAAAAAATAAAATTGCAGAAGTAATGATAGAAAAAGAACCAAAATCAAATAATAATAGTGTTGTAGCAACAGCTAATGCAATTAAGCAGGCTCCTATATTAATACTAGTTTTAAAGCCAAAATTAGACGAAAATATCATAAGTGACATACTTTCTATAGGTGGTGCTATAGAACATATTTGCTTAAAAGCTACAGATATGGGATTAGGTTCACTTTGGATAAGAGATACTGTATATGCACAAAATGATATTTTGAAATTAATAAACTATGAAAATATGGAATTAATATCTAGTATTGCGATTGGATATCCAAATGAAGTACCTGTGTCAAGACCACGTAAAAAATTAAATGAAATAATAGAGTGGAAAAACTAATATTTAAACATTTATAATATATATTAAATGGAGAGAATACTATGAATAAATCAATATTAGAATTTTATAAACAAACTAGTACATATACTTACTTGGGATTATATACAGATTTTGCAAAAAAGTTACCAGATGATATAAATGAATTATGCTTATTACAAAGAATGCAAATTATACATCCTATAAATTTAAAAAATAAAGATATCTTAACTAAAACAGATACTTTCTTTCGGAGATATGACTAAAATAGATAAAACGAGACTACTATTTGAAGATGACATATTTCCAACTGCTCAAAGTATCATTATAGAATTATTAAGAAAAGACCCAAATTATAGTATTAAGCGAGAAGCCAAGAATAAAGTTCATGTTACTTGTAGAGGTCAAGCAATTTTGCTAACAAGCATACTAAAAGCAAAAGGAATACCAGCAAGGGCTAGAAGTGGCTTTTCTGAATATTTGCGAAATGATGGTATATATCGTGATCACTGGATAACTGAATATTTTAACGAAAAAGAAAATAGATGGATATTAGTAGATGCTGATGACTATTGCTTTGGAAACAATTTAGATTTTGATTTAACAGATATTCCACACAATCAGTTTTTATTTGGGGCCAATACTTATTTAGGACTAAGACATAAACAATATAAAGAGGAGGAAATATTATATGCATCTAACCCTCCAACATTAGGAATAAAAGCTGCAATAAGAGGACTCTTTTATGATTTTCATTCATTAATGAATAATGAAATTATTTTTTTACATATGCCAAAATATATACAAGAAAAAAATTTCAATTTATCAGAAGAAGAATATACAGAATTAGATAACCTTGCTACATTATTATTAAATCCCAATGCTAATTTCAAGAAACTTAAAGAAATTTGGGAAAACAACTTAAAATTTAGAATTATGTCTGGTGCGCTAAATTAATATAAATAAAAGATCTATAAAAGAAGTAACATGTAAAGTTTTAAAAACCACATGTTACTTTTTTTACTTTCTAATACTTGCATTAAACTTTTTATCAAGTATATTAAATATTTTTTCCATAGAAGAATTAATTTCATCTTCTTCCAACGTTTTATCAGAAGATCTTAAATAAATTCTATATGCCATACTTTTTTTGCCTTTTTCGATTTGAACTCCTTGATATACATCAAATAAATTTACTTTTTCTACATACTTCACTTCTTTTAAGCTTTTTTCAATTTGATATGTTAATATATTTTCATCAATTACAATAGCGATATCTCTTTCTACCGCTGGGAATTTTGGTAACTCCTTAAATTTTATTTGCATATTTGCATATTTAAGTAATTTACTAAAATATATAGTACCTATGTATACATCATCAGGTAATATGTAATTTAGAGCTACTTTTGGCGATAATTTTCCAAACTCAGCAATAACATCATCACCAATAATTATCTTTGCACTAACTCCAGGATGATACTCATTTCTATCTTCAATTCTAAAAATATCGTAATTATTTTGAAATAATTTAAATTCATTTAATATATTAAATATATCTTGTTTTATATCATAAAAATCTACAGATTTATCATAACATCCAAAAGTAATAACATTGTCTTCTCTTACAAGTTCTCCTTTTTCTATATTATCAGCATCTAAAAAAACTTTTGCAAATTCAAATAATTTAACTTTATCATTCTTTTTTGTATAGTTTCTTTCTAAAGCCTCTAGCATAGATGGAATTGCGGTAGTTCTCATATATTCAAATTCTTGAGATAGTGGATTTGCTATCTTTACACAATTATATTCTATACTATCTTTAGGAAGTTTTATCCTATCTAATAAATCTTTACTAAAGAAAGTATATGTATATATTTCATTATATCCACTGGCTATACCTAATTCTTTTATCTTATCTTGCATTTTCTGTTCATAATTTTTTTCGCCAAAAGTTAATTCTGTATTAGGCAATTTTGTTGGTAACTTATCATATCCATAAAATCTAGCAACTTCCTCACTTAAATCTTCAATAATTTCTAAATCAGTTCTATTGTATGGAATAATAGCTTTAGAATTTTCTATTCTAATTCCCAATTTATTTAAAATACTATCTATTTCTTCTTTAGCAATTTGAGTTCCAATAATACTATTAATCTTGTCATAATCCATATCAATTACATTTTGAATTTGTTTATCATTATACACATCTATAATATTATTCTCTACTACTCCAGATTTGGTTATGTTAATAAGATTGCAAAGTCTATTCATCGCATGAACTGTTAAATCTTTAGCAAGTCCTTTTTCATAACGAGATGATGCATCTGTTCTTAAACCTAATTTTTTAGACGTATTTCTTATACTTGCCCTTATAAAATTAGCTGCCTCTAAAACTACTTTATTAGTATTATCATTTATTCCTGAAACTTCTCCTCCCATTACACCGGCTACTGCAACTGGAATTTTCCCATTAGTTATAACCATGTTCGATTCATCAAGTTCTCTAACTATTCCATCTAAAGTTTCTAATTTTTCATCACTTTTGGCTTGTCTAACTAGAATCTCATTTGAATCTAATTTGTCTAAATCAAAGGCGTGTAAAGGCTGGCCCACTTCAATCATTACAAAATTTGTTATATCTACCATATTATTAATAGGTCTAATTCCGGATTTTATAAGTTTCAACTGCATATCATATGGAGATGGCTTTATATCCACATTTTCCACAACATTTAAAGTATATCTTGGGCAGTTATCAGTTTTTACAGTTACTTTAACATTCTTTACTTCATCTACTATATTAAAGTCATATTCTTTATACTGCCATAACTCTTTACACTCCTTACCAAACGTTATAGCTAATTCTTTGGCAATTCCCTCTACAGATAGACAATCCGGTCTATTAGGGGTTATCTCAAATTCTATTATATAATCTCCAAGGCCTAGTATTTCATTTATATCTTTTCCAATAGCTACATCTTTTGGAAAACATAATAACCCAGATGGTTTAACCCATGGAAAATTTGTATCAAGTCCTAAATCTAATATATGACAAACCATACATTCTGATTTTATTCCCTTAACTTCAGAAACTTTTATATCTTTTCCAATAACTTTAGCACCTGGAAGTGCAACAGGAACAATATCTCCTATTTCTATATCTGGAATTTTAGCAACTGCTATTAATTCTCTATCTCCAATATCCAAAGACAATATAGATAATTTACTATCCTCTTTATGCATTTTTATATCTTTTACTTGTGCTGTTAAAACATTCTCTGTTCTTTTCCCAAATTCAGTATATTTTTCTACTTTACTACCACTCATAGTTAATTTATCTACTATTTCTTTAATTGTAACATTTTTATCTAAATCAACATACTCTTTTAACCAATTTAATGATACGTCCATTTTACTCTCCTCACTTAAAACTGATTTAAAAATCTCACATCATTTTCATATAAATATCTTAAATCACTAACTCCAAATTTGGTCATAGCAATTCTTTCAACTCCCATTCCAAAAGCAAAACCTTGATATTCCTTTGGATCTATTCCACCTGCCTTTAAAACATTTGGATGAACCATACCAGCTCCTAGAATTTCAATCCAACCTTCACCTTTACAAGTTTTACATCCCTTTCCACCACAAACAAAGCATGAAACATCTACTTCACAACTAGGTTCTGTAAAAGGAAAATGATGTGGTCTAAACCTAATCTGAGTTTTTGGTCCAAAATATTTCTTAGCAAATATATCTAACGTTCCTTTTAAGTCTGCCATGGAAATATGTTTATCAATAACTAATCCCTCTACTTGATGAAACATTGGTGAATGAGTGGCATCAACACTATCTGACCTATATACACGTCCAGGAGATATAACTTTGATAGGTGGTTTTTTATCAAGCATTGCTCTAACTTGGACTGATGAGGTTTGCGTTCTTAAAACAATATCCTCTGTTATATACATTGTATCTTGTAAATCACGAGATGGATGATCAATAGGTGCATTTAACGCATCAAAATTAAAAAATGTTGTCTCAATTTCAGGACCTTCTGCAATCGAATATCCCATACCTAAAAAAATCTCTTTCATATCATCTATTACAATAGACAACGGATGTTTATGACCATAAGTCCTTGCATCATTTTGGGTGATTGAAATATCAATCTTTTCATTAAACATTTTTTGCTCTATTTCTTTTAATTTCAACTCTTCTTTTTTCTTTTCTATAATAGCTTCAACTTTTCCCCTTATCTCATTTGCTGCCATACCAATAGTCTTTCTTTCTTCTGGAGCTACACTTCCTAGTGACTTTAAAACAGATGTTATTTTACCTTTTTTTCCTAAAAATTTAATTCTTATTTCATCCAATTTTTCTAAACTATCTACACTTTCTAATAAATTCAATGCTTCTTCTTTTAAAGTATTTAGCTCTTCTTGCATAAATATTACCATCCTTAATTCCTACTTGCCAAATAATTGGCATATCAAAAATTATTATATAACAAAGAGTGCTAAAAATCAACAAAAAATCTTGCTTTTTAGGAAAAATACTTGTATAATTATTTTATGAAGTCGATAATTGTCAAAAAATACAAGAAAATGGATTTAATAAGTTATTTAAATTATATTTTCCCATCACTTTTAAGCTCTAATATATACAAAGCTCTTAGAAAAAAAGATATTCGCATTAATGATATAAAAATAAATAAAAACGTTATATTAAAAGAAAATGATAAAATAGATCTATACATTAAAGATAATATTTTATTTAATCTTCCAAAAACAATTGATATTATATATGAAGATAATAATATATTAGTAGTATATAAACCTCAAGGAATACTATCAAATAATGAAGAAAAAATAAAAAACAATAACTTGATTGAGCCAACCCTTGAGGATTTAATTAAAGAACAATATCCAAATATTAAGATATGTCATAGACTAGACAGAAATACTGCAGGATTAATTATTTTTGCAAAAAATAATAATAGTTATATAGAAATCCTAAAAGGATTTAAAAACTTCAATATAAAAAAAGAATATATTGCATATGTTTCTGGAACAAACTTTAATAAAAATCATGAAATACTTGAAAAATATTTATTAAAAAATGAAAAAAATGGATATTGCAAGATTTATGATTACAATATTAAAAATAGCCAAAAAATAATAACAGAATATTTTTGTTTAAAATCAAACATTTTACTAGATTATTCAATTTTAAGAATAATAATTCATACAGGAAAGACCCATCAAATAAGAGCACAATTAAAAGCTATAAATCACCCTATAATTGGAGATCCAAAATATGGAAAAAATCAAATAAATAAAAAATTTAATATACATAAGCAGCTATTATTTGCAACAGATTATTCTTTTAATTTTAAAAAAGATTCTTACTTATATTATCTAAATAATTTGAATATAAAATTAGATAAAAAACATTATACTAATAAACTAGGAAGTGATTAATTTGGATAAAACTATACTAAATATTAAATATAACACTGAAAAATTTGAAAATAAAAAAAGATCACTAATTGAAATGGTATATATCTTTTCACTTTGTTCATTTTTAGGATGGCTAGTAGAACTCATATATGTATACATTGCAGTTGGAAAAATCGTTAATAGAGGTGTATTATATGCACCAATGTGTTGTATATACGGATTTGGTGCATTAATACTTTACATGTTATTTTATAATTTAAAACCAAATAAGATAAATATACCTTATGTATTTATAATGGCTGCAATAATTCTTGGAGCTTTTGAACTTCTTTGTGGTCTTTTCTTTAAATACGTTTTTGGGATAGAAATGTGGAATTATGACGGTTTCTTTTTAGAAATACTAAACTATACAACTGTTCCTATAATGATAGGTTGGGGAATTCTTGGAACTTTATATGTATTTTTTATACAACCATTACTAAATAAAATAATATCCTTTATACCTCAAAATATAAAAAAACGTCTAGCAATTATTATAGTTTGTTATTTGTTAGTTGATTTTGGATTTTCCGTATTTAATCTATATGGAAATCCAGAAATATTATATAAAATGGTTAATCCAGAAATATAATTAAATTATTTTAATAATATTTTCTCATAAATAAACATCTTATTAATATATTTTAATGAGGTGTTTTTTATGATCAAAGTAGCTATAGTTGGAGCTACAGGACTTGTAGGTTCAACTTTTCTAAAAGTATTAGAAGAAAAAAAATTGCCTATTGATAGTTATACCCTTTTAGCTTCTAAAAAATCACAAGGTAAAACAATAAAATTTATGGATAAAGATTTTGTTGTAGAAGAACTTAATGAACATTCCTTTGATAATAATAGATTTGATTATGCTCTTTTTTCTGCTGGTGGAAATGTAAGTAAAAAATATGCTCCAATCGCAGTGAAAAATAATTGTACAGTAATAGATAATAGTTCAACTTTTAGAATGGATAAAAATGTTCCTTTAGTTGTTCCTGAAGTTAATGCTTCAGATATTTTTAAAAATATTGGAATTATAGCTAATCCTAATTGTTCCACAATTCAGGCGGTGATTCCACTAAAAGTATTACATGACAACTATAAAATAAAAAGAATAATATATTCTACATATCAAGCTGTTTCAGGTGCTGGAATAAAAGGTATAGATGATCTAGAAAAAAATGAATATTGGATAAATCCCCAAAAATTTCCATATCCAATACATAATAATTGTTTACCACATATTGATGTATTTATGGAAAATGGATATACTAAAGAAGAGATGAAAATGATTGAAGAAACAAAAAAAATACTAAACGATACTAGCATAAACATTACTGCAACCACAGTAAGAGTTCCAGTTAGAAACTGCCATAGCGAAAGTATAAACATCGAATTTGAAAACGATTTTAATATTGATGAACTAAAGCAATTATTAAACAATAAAGAGGGAATTGTTGTCTTAGATGATATAAATAAAGAAATATATCCCATCGCTTCTTTTGTAGATGGAAAAGATGAAGTTTTTATAGGAAGAATTAGAAGAGATTATAGTATAAAAAGTGGATTAAATATGTGGGTAGTAGCAGATAATATACGAAAAGGAGCTGCTACAAATGCTGTTCAAATATTAGAAAAGTTAATTACTTAATAAAATAAATAGGGACTAAATATTTAAAAATACTAGTCCCTACTTTTTATTCTACTTTATTCTACAATTTCTATAAACTGATTTATTAAAGACTTATTATAAAATTTAACTTCGTCTTTATTTAACGTTAATATACTATAATAATTATATGACAATTCTTCATCTGCTCTCTGTAAGCTTTCATCGCTCAATATCGACTCTAAAAAATTCTGTAAATTTCTAGATTCTTCATTAGACAATTCTTTAGAATTAAGTAATTTTCTTTTATATTTATAACCTTCAAATCCTTTATAGTAATCCGCACGTTTTTCTACTATTTTTTTATCAAAATCTATTTCATAATAAATATCAGAGTGTGTACCACCATCATTTTGCAAAGTTGTATATCTTGAATCTGTTTTAACAATATACTTATTTTGATTATCTAAATTAAAACTTGAATGACCATTTAAAATATTTATATAAAATATAAGAAGTATTATACAAACAATTATTACAGAACTTATAATAATTATGATATTACGTTTCTTTTTTTTCATAATATATTTCCCCTAAAAAATAATATCATAAATAAATATGAAAGTAAATATAATTTAAATTGATAAAACATTTTTTTATAATGTACTTACTCTTCTTAGTTCTAAAGCATGTTGTATAGCAATTGTAGTAATTGCTCCATTCGATATTTTAGCAATTTCTTCTATAATCTCTTTTTCTTTTAACAATTTTATACTAGTTGTAGTTTTTCCATTATTTACAATTTTCTTTATTTGATAATTATAATCCGCACTAGCTGCAAGTATTGCTTGATGTGTCACAACTAATATTTGATGTTTTTTAGATATTTTCTTTATTTTTTCAGAAACTGCCTTAACAGCACTTCCACTTATACCTGTATCTATTTCATCAAATACAATTGTCTTTACTTTATCTACATCAGATAAAACTGTCTTTATCGCTAACATTATTCTCGAAATCTCTCCACCTGAAGCGATTTTAGTTAATGGTTTATAATCTTCTCCAGTATTTGTTGATATTAAAAACTCAACATTATTTAATCCTTTATCTTTAAAATCCATCTCCTCATTAAAAGTTATATCCACTTTAAAACTTGCATTTATCATTTCAAGTTCTTTTAATTCTTTATTAATACTCTTTTCTAAAATCTTAGCATAATCTTTTCTTATATTGTTCATATTATTAGATAATTCTTGTAAACTTTCTTTTATTTTTAAAATTTTCATTTTAATTTGTCTATTATATTCATCTGAATTTTCTATATCAGTTATTTCCTGCTCTATTTTATTTTTATAATTAAGTATTTCCTCAATATTACTTCCATATTTTCTTTTTAATGAATAAATCAAATCTAGTCTTTGATTTATAACTCTACACTCCTCATCATCAAAGTCTAATTCATATTTATAATCATTTAAATCATTTAGATGCTCTTGTAATTCATAGTAAATTCCTTTAATACTAGAAACTTTACTGCTATATCTATTATCAATACTTTCTATCTTTTCTAATGGTCTTAAAATATTATCAATTTCACATAATATATTATTCTCAAGTTTAAAGGTTGATAAATTTAAAGCATTTGATATTTTCTCGCAATTTGTTATAATTTTTTTCTTTTCATCTAATTCTTGTTCTTCATTAACTCTTAGATTTGCATCATTTATTTCAGTTAATTGATAATTTAAAATATCCAATTTACGTTGTTTCTCTATTTCATCACCATAGTTTTTATTTAATTCAGATTTTAAAGAAATATATTCAATATAAAGTCTTTTGTACTCATTTAAATATATTTCAAGATTTTTTCCACAGAAATCATCTAAAAAATTAATATGAGTTTTACTCTCCATAAGCGTTTGATTATCATATTGACCATGTATATTTATTATATTTTTCATAAAATCTTTAAGTTCATTTACTGTAACAAGTCTACCATCTATTTTACAAAGATTCTTACCATTTAAATGAACTTCTCTTGATACTACTACATAATCATCGTCAAAACTCTCATTTAACTCTGGAATATATATACACATCTCAACAGCAGCATACTTTGTACCTTTTCTTATCATATCTTTTGAAAATCTTCCACCTAAAATCATATCTATAGAATTAATTATAAGACTTTTTCCGGCTCCAGTTTCTCCTGTTAAAACATTAAATCCATTATTAAAATCAATTGTAATATCATCAATTATACCAATATTTTTTATATGCAAATTCGTTATCATATTTCACCCCAAAAAAGAACTTTTGTTCAATGCTGATTATACAACTATAAAAATAGTTTGTCAATACTTTTATAAAACAAAAGTTCTTTTTTTATATATTTTCTAAAATTTCTATTTCTTCATATACTAATGGATTTAAATACTTATTTAAAAACTCAAAATCATGTTTTTTCAATGCTTTTCTTATTTTAGTAGCAGATATATCAACTTCCTTCCTATCAACTTGCAATCTATTTATACTTTTTATTGCCTCTTTACTAAAACACTTTTCTATATCTTTGTCATTTCCATAAACTATAAAATCCACTTCTTTACCAGAAACCTCTTTTACTATTTTTAAAATATAACTTCCATAGCTTTTATCTATTTTTCTATCACCTGTAATAGTAGCTATCTTCAATCTCTTATCTGAAATGAACTTACTAAATACTTTTTTTATTAAATATATTCTATATTCCAAACTATAAGGATTTTTATCATCTATCTTATCATTTGATGTTACTATTATAACTACTTCTTCACATCTTTCTAATGCAAGTTTTATAATCCTCTCATGTCCAATATGAAGAGGTGAAAATCTTCCAACAACAACTCCACACTTAAATTCATAACTTTTCAATTTAAATACCTCAAATCTTAGATATTTAAATTATACTACATCACTATGAATTGTCAAGTAAAAACTAGGGTTGCCAAATAACTACTTTATTTCCTGCTACACATCCCCATGGTGAACCCGTTATACTACCTTTTTCCTTATGTATTATTATTTCTTTTATGTTAGTAGAATGGATAAAACAATTTGTTGATATGCTTGTAACACTACTTGGAATTTCTATTTTTTCTAATGATGTACAAAAATTAAAAGATGTTCCTATTTTTTCTACTGTATTAGGTATTACTACTTTTTTTAAATTCATATTATAATGAAATGCACTTACTCCTATTTCCTTTACTCCTTCTGGTATTATTATTTCTTCTATATTACTCAATACATCTATTAATAATGTTTTATCTTTATTTAATAACATATTATTTTCTATTATATAATACGGATTATTTTCATCTATTGTTATTTTTGTTACATTTGTAGTATCAAGTCCATAAAAACTTAGAGCATCAAGAGAATTTACATTTATTCCTATTTCTATGCTTTTTAAATTCTTACTTCCATTAAAGCAATGAACTTCTATCTTTTTTATGCTTTCAGACAAAATTATTTCTTCAAGATTAGACTTATTAGCAAGTGAATAACTTTTTAACGTTTTTACTCCTTCTTTAACTGTATACTTACTTTCTTTAGAAAAACAATATATTAATTCTGTCTTATCTTTATTATATATTGCTCCTTCATCTGATGAATATTTAGGATTATCACTTGATACCTCTATTAAACTTAAATTTTTTAAAGGGTAAAATGGATTTCCACTTATACTCTCTACACTTGCCGGTATAATTATTTTCTCTAAATTTGTACAATTACTAAAAACAGTACTTTCTATACTTTTTACCTCTTCTGGTATTGAATATTCCGTTATATTACTTCCTCTAAATATTTGAAGTAGCTTTGTTCCATCCTTTGTTAAAAGTGTATCTCCTTCCATTTTATAATTCGGATTATTTCCAGATATTTGTAATGTTAAATTATTACAATTTCGAAAAGATGATGTTGAAATGCTGGTTACTTTATCTGATATATTTAATATATCTAAATTATAACAATATGCAAAAGCTCCTCCTTCTATTGATGTAATATTAATTGGTATTTCAAAATCTGATAATTTACTGCATGACCAAAAAGTAGATAAAGGTATACTTTTCATTCCACTTGAAAACTTTACTTCCTGTAAATTGCTACAATACATAAATGTACCACTACCCATTTGTATTACACTATCTGGTAATTCTACCTTCGTTAAAGCTGTACATGACTGAAATACATTACTTCCTAGTATTTCCACTCCTTCTTCCATTATTACTTCTTCTAATGTGGTGTTTCCTCTAAATGCATTACTTGCTATCTCTTTTACTGTACCTGGTATTATTAGTCTTCTTAAATTTGGTATTTTATAAAATGCTCCTTCTTCTATCTTTTCTACTATACTTGGTAATATTAATGTTCCTGTCTCATCTATTAAACTTCCCACTTCATTTACTGATTGTAATACTCCATCTATTATTATAAATCCTGATATCCTTACTCCTATTTCTTCTGCCCATTTATATTCTCTTGAATTGTTTGGACTGTATACTAGCTCTCCTAGCTCTATATATATTTTTCCTTCATATTTACTTCCCTTTATCTCTGGTATTACACTATATGTTAATGATATAATAAAAATGTAGGAAAATTACAATATAAAAATGTAGGTTTTCATACACAGATATGTTATACTT
>CALXJF010000024.1 GCA_944388575.1 uncultured Clostridia bacterium | reverse complement strand
TAAAAAAAGAAAAGCCATCTAAATACACTCAAATTGCATTTTTCGGGGTGGCTTTAATTTTTGCGGAAACTTAAAATAATAATATTATATTGACATGTAATAATATTTAAAATATAATAAAAAAATATAAAGGAATTGATAGTTATGGATAAGAAAAAAGTAAATATTATATTAAAAATTTTAATAAAAATTATATTTTTAATTGGTATAGTCTTATTAGGATTAATTTGCTCCTTATTTATATTGTTGTTTAATTTGATATGGAAATTAAATGATGTTGTTGTATTTAGTGCTTGTTTAATTATTCCATTTCTTTTACTCCCAATATTGTTTAAAAAATATAGAAAAAAGATCTTTATTGTATCTTGTATATATACATTATTAGTTATAATTAGTATAATAATAAATGTTTTTGTAATAAAATATGATAAAAGTTTAGTAATAAAAACAGATATCAATATTAATACTAATGATTATTTACCATTTGTAAATGATACAAAAATATATAAGCTCAATAAACAAGCTAGCTTGAAGTTTACAAATTCAGATAATTTACCAATATTAGATGGTGCAGCAGCCGTATTTCCAGTATATTCAGCTTTTGTAAATGCAGTTTATCCACGTACTGTAAGCTTAAACTTATATTCATTTTTATATACAAATACAGTAAATGGATATAATAGTTTAGCTCATAAGAATATTGATATATTTTTTGGTGCATATCCATCAGAAGCTCAAATTAAAGAGGCTATAGATGCAGGAACAGAATTTGAGTATACTAAAATCGGCTCTGAGGCTTTTGTATTTTTTGTAAATAAGGATAATCCTGTAGATAGTTTAACTACTCAACAAATTAAAGATATATATTCTGGTAAAATTACTAATTGGAAAGAAGTAGGCGGTAAAAATGAAAAAATAGTTGCTTTTCAAAGAAAAGAGGGAAGTGGAAGTCAAAGTATGTTTAAAAGGTTTATGGGTGACACTTATATAATGGAACCTCCAAAGAGTCAAGTAAATGATTTTATGAGTGGAATAATTGAGCAAGTATCTGATTACAAAAACTATAGTAATTCAATTGGATTTTCTTTTAGATATTATTTAGAAGGAATTATAGCAAATCCTAATGTCAAGATGATAAAAGTAGATGGAGTTTCTCCTTCAATTGAAAATATATCAAATGGAGACTATAGTATTACTACACCTTTATATGCAGTAACGTATAAAGGTAATAGTAAAGAAAATGTTAAAAAGTTATTAGATTGGATTTTATCAGAAGAAGGGCAAGAAATTATTGAAAACACGGGATATGCTGGAATATGAAGTATTTACATATATAATATTGAAAAAAATTTTTTTTTGTGGTAATATATTATAGCAGGAAGTTGAGATATGAAAAAATTAATTGAGGACGTAAAAAAAGATGTAAAAGATAATAAAAGTTATATTATATTTTTAATCCCTCTTATTATTGTAGCAATAATATTCTGTGTTATTATTGGAATAGGGATTACTAAATGTGATAATTATATATTAAGTGAAATATCTAAACTAGAGAATTATAATTTGACTGTAGTTATGGGAATTGTAACCTCTATGTGTAAACCTGTCACGTTATTATTAATTGTATTGTTTTGTTTAGTAGTATTAAAAAACAAAAGAATTTCTATTGGTATTACATTTTGTTTATTATTTACAGGAATTATGAATTTGGTTTTAAAAGCAATATTTTCAAGACAAAGACCTTTACAATACATGTTAATAGATGAAAATGGATATAGTTTTCCTAGTGGACATTCTATGGTAAGTATTGCTTTTTATGGATTTTTAATATATATAGGATATAAGTTAATAAAGAAAAAATGGGTAAGAACAACATATATTATAGTATTATCTTTACTAATTACTATAATCGCATTTTCCAGGTTATACTTTGGAGTGCATTATCCAACTGATGTATTAGCTGGACTTACTTTTGGATATGTTTTGTTATATGTATATATAAAATTGTTTAGTAAATATATTTTAAAAGAAAAAAGCCTTTAGATATTATTCTAAAGACTTTTTTCTTTTATACAATAGGTTTATATATGTATACAGGCTTGTAACTGTTTCCCATAGTTTCACAAATATTATGAGGAACATTTACAAATACGTCTATATGCTTACCTTTTATGGCTCCACCTATATCACGTGCTACACAAGTTCTTGTACTACCGTCTGATTCTGTAATATAAAACGTAGTTCCAAAAGGTATTATACTTGTATCAACAGCTGCAGTACTATCTATTAATGGATTGCCAAAGAAGTCGTAAGCACCCCATTGCTCATTACATATACTACAAGGACAATAGTATGTTATTTGAAAGTCGCCTAGATATACTTTTTCTAGCAAATCGCTAGTTTTTACGAAAGCATTTTGACTTTCATATGATATCATGCTCCAGCCATTGTCTAATGAGGCTATTCTATCAATTTCCCAAAGGGAAGGAATATTTCCAAGTAATTCTGAGGGAAGGTATGGCATAGAATATACATCAACACCATTTTCACCTGCAATAACGACATCATTTTTTTCTTCTTGGATATCATAGTCTTTGACTTTAATAACATCAGAAGTCTTTATGTAGCAATTTTGGTAATTATATGAGATAACGCTCCAATCACCAATAGTTCCTATTCTATCAATTCCCCAAAGAAAAGGAATATTGCCAATATTATGCTTAGAATCTTCTACAGGTATTTCAAAAACTTTTACTCCATTTGGAGCATTTGAATACACTATATCTTTATGTTTGAATATAATAGGATTAAATGAATTAAAGAATGTAAATTGTGATTGTTTATCTTGTTTGAATTCAGTCTGTTTAGTTTTGTTAGTTGTACAACTACATAATGTTACTAGTAATATCAATGTAATTGTAAACCGAAAAATGTTTAGTTTTTTCATTTTTTTATCCTCCACGAAAAAATTATTTTTAGTGTAAATAAAATATCACTAATATTATATCATAAATTTGAATGTTTGTAAACATAATATATATTATAAGTTTTTTAATACATCATTAAAAAAATTTAAATGTGAATTTTCATCTTCCAAAATTCTATCTATTATTTCTTTTATATTTTCACTAGTAGTTAGTTCTTTTATCAATGTGTACTCTTTTATTGCACATTCTTCTAAGGTTATGTTATATGTTATAAATTGTTTTAAATCCGTTTCATATATTATATTAGAAGCAGACCAATAATTACAAATATTAGGATTATTGTCTATATATGTACAAAACTTAGGTGAGACCCCAATACTTAATAGTATTTGACTTACAATTTCTGAATGTATCATTTCAGTAATAGAAATTTTTTCTAAAGCTTCTGAAATATTTTTAAATGTTTCAGAAGGTTTTAATATAAAATATTGATATATATATTGAGATAAAGAAGTAAATTCACCTTTTTTTCCAGCATATATATTTATTAAGTATTTTTTTATCATATTCTGTGGTTCTTTATTTAATATTTTAGGATAAGGAGTTGTTATAATGTAATTATTAATATTGATATCTTGTAAATTCATTTTAATCACCTATTATATGAATATGTAAAAAAGTGTAATAATATGAAGAAATTTATGTTGTCTATAAATGCGATAATTTTAAAAATATATTGACAAATTACAAATAAATGAATATAATTTATGATATAACTAATCATATAATAGAGAGGTAAAAAATAATGAGAGAAGATAAAACAGAAAAATTTGATTTTAAATTTTTAAATACAATGATGTATATTGGTGCTATTATTGGTATATATTATGTTTTAAAAAATATCGGATTAATGGATAAAATTGTACAGGCTATTTTTTCTTTAACTCCTGTATATTTAGGATTTTTAATTTGTTGGATTTCAATGCCACTTGCAAATAAACTTAGAAAATTAGGTTTAAATAAAACTATATCTGCATTTGTTGCCCTAATAATTATATTTGGACTATTGATAGCTTTATTTTCTTTTGTTATACCTATGTTTGTATCTCAACTTACAACATTAATAAAAGATTTACCACATTTATATAGTACAGTAGTTGAAAAAATAAATTGGTTTTTAACAGAAAAGCTAAACTTTGAACAAGGTTTACAAATAGCTTCAAATATACAGGGGTTGTCATTAGTTGAGAAGATCCAAGGAAATTTTGGAATGATTGTAGATTATTCTATTAATACTTTGCAAAGTGTTATAGGAGTTTTAATTACGATAGGGACAACTATAGTAGTATCTTTCTTTATGGTTAAAGATGTGGATAGATTTAAATCCAATATTATCTCTTTTTTTTCAAAGAATAAAAAAAGTAGCAATAGATATAAAATGATACTTGAAATTGACGAAACATTAATGTCATATATAAAAGGAATTGCGATAGATAGTTTCATCGTAGGTGTATTAACAACAATTGTGTGTATGGTATTAGGGCTTGATTATGCGGTTGTTTTTGGTGTATTAATTATGGTATTAAACTTAATTCCATATATAGGAGCTATACTTTCATATACTGTTGCATCATTATATGCACTAACTGTTGGTGGACCAATTCTTGCACTTATAACTTTAATTTGTTTAGTTGCGGTTCAAATTATTGACGCAAATATTTTACAACCAAATATTGTAGCTAAATCAGTAAATCTACATCCTGTTGTTGTTTTAGCTGGATTAATAGTATTTGAATTATTTTTTGGTATATTTGGTATGATAATTGCAGTACCTGTTTTAGCTGTAATAAAAATAATTTTAAAATATAAATTCAGTTTTAACTTTGAAGAAATAGAAAAAGAGGCTAAAAAAGAACAAAGTGCAAAGAAAATAGAAAAATAGTTTAAAATAAAAGTCGTTGATTATTTCTTCAACGACTTTTTAATATGTATAAAATGTATTATTGTTTAAGTATCTCCAATTAACGCATCATGTAACTTTTTCATAAATATTTCAGATTTATCTTTATCTATTATTATAGATACTGCTAATTCACTAAAGGATATCATATATATAGTTATATTCTCTTCATATGCAATATCAAATATTTGTATTATTGCTTCTTTATTTGACATTACCATATCACCAATAATGGATATTTTAGAAACATCATCTTTTTTAGTTATAAATTTTATTTCATAATCTTCAAAATCTTTATTTGCTTCTTTTCCACTCATAGTATGTTCTAATATTTTTTCTACAATGCTACCACTTGATATATTAGCTTGAGAATTTTTTACGTGTATAGGAATATCATGCTTTTTGCCCATATTTACAGATCTATTATGCAACACTTTTGCTCCAGCAGAAGCAGCTTCAAGCATTTCGTTATATGATATTCTTTTTAATAGTTTGGCTTTTGGTATTATTCTTGGATCGGCAGAAAATATTCCATCTATATCGCTATATATTTCACATTTATCGGCTTTTAAAGCAGATGCAATTGCAACAGCTGTAAGGTCACTACCTCCTCTACCAAGAGAGGTAATATTTCCAAATTTATCAACAGCTTGAAAACCTGCAACAATTACAATATTTCCTTCATTTAAATGATTCAATATATTTCCAATATATATAGTTTTTATAGTTGCATTACCATAGGTAGAGTCAGATAAGATACCGGCTTGTTCACCAGTAAGACCAATTGCGTTATATCCTTTCTCATTTAACATAAGTGAAAGCAAAGCTACTGTCTGAACTTCACCTGTAGTAAGTAAAAGATCTAGTTCTCTTTTTACCGGTTCTTTTGAATATTCATTTGCTTTTGACATTAATTTATCTGTAGTATCACCTTGTGCTGAGACTACTATAACTAGCTTAGTATCTTTATTTGCATATGAAATTATATTTTCACATATTTTTTCTAACTTTTCTTTATTTTCGACGGAGCTACCACCATATTTTTGTACAACAATTTTCAATAGAATCACCATCCTACAATATATTATGAAATAAAAAATTATGATGTGTTATATTAAAAGAAATTTTTATATAAAAGTAAATTTAATGTTAAGGTAAAAAGATTGAAAATTATGTTCACAAATTATAACCTGATTTAGAAAATACTAAAAAATTAATATACAAAACAAATAGAAAGAATATATAATTGTGTTGTATAAAAAATAAGGAGGTATTTAAAAATGAAAACAAAAGAAAGAAAAAACAAGAAAGGAATAAGCTTAATAGTATTAGTAATAACAATAATAGTGATAGTTATACTAGCAGTAGCAGTAATATTAACACTAGCAAATAATAACCCAATAGAAAATGCAAATAAGGCAAAATTTCAAAATGATTTAAAAGCAATGGAAGAAGAAGTAAATTTATATGAAACAGATAAATATACAGAGGCAAATATAACAGGAGGAACATATACACCCACAACAGTAGAAGGAGAAAATATGGTAGATATGTTTCCAAGTACAAGTAATTATGAAGATAAGGTAAAAGTAGAAAACGGAAAATTGGTAATAATAGAAGATGCATTAAGCGAAAAAGAAAAAGAATGGGCAAGTGAGATAGGATTAACAACTGGAGAAGAAGTAGCAAGTACGCCAGTGATACCGACAGGATTTAAATATTTAGAAGGAACAGTAGATACAGGATATGTAATAGTAAATGAAACAGATGGAAACGAATTTGTATGGGTACCAGTAGAAGATTTTTCACAGTTTAAAAGAGGAAGTTTTGAGTCTACAGAATTATCAAGTGTTTATACAGAACCATTAAATTATAATGGAACAATAGCATCACAAAGTGAGAAAGACGAATATAATGCAATGTATTCAAGTATAGAAAAATATGGAGGCTTTTATATAGGAAGATATGAAACAAGTAATAATGGAAGTGGAGAAGCTCAAAGCAAAGCTAATCAAGCACCATGGGTAGATATAAAATGGGGAAATAGTATGACAGATTTAAATGGAGGAGCAGTAGAGAAAGCAAGAGCAGTATACCCAGATAGTACAAGTAAACAAGAAGGAGAAGCAGTATCAACATTAATATATGGAGTACAATGGGATGCAACAGTAAGATGGTTAAGGAAAACATATAATAATCCAGACATAGTAATAGATAGTACAGAATATGGAAATTATGATATAGGTTCTATAATAAATACAGGAAGTGATGAGGAGTATAAAACTAGTAATATATACGATTTGTGTCGGAAATGTTGAAGAGTGGACAATGGAAGGCTACGATTCTAGTTATCGCGTTATTCGCAGGGATTATAGACGTGTTTCAGGTACTTGGGATGCTTCTTCTCATCAGTTTATTCGGATCTTCGACATATAGCAGTAGTTATATAGGATTTCGTTTGGCGCTTTATATAAAATAAATGTTAAAAACATTTATAAATCTTTATTTTTACGTATTTTTATGTTAAAATAGAAATATAGTATTTTTGGTTAATTTCTTATTTTATTAAAGAGGAGGATTATTATGAAGCGGAGTAATGATGAAGGTAAGATGAATGGTTTGATGTTGGCAGTAGTATTATGTTTTGCTCTTATAATGGTTATTTTGCTAATATCTGTAAAGTGATTTTTTTTTCGAAAAAGTTTCTATATTTATAGAGACTTTTTTCTTTTGGTTAATGGTATAAATTATTATTATAATAAATATTTTCCTTGAAAAAAAAAATAAATATGGTATAATAAAAACAAGTGATTTTGGAGGATTTTATGTTTTTTTCAAAGATAAAGGAGAATTTAAAAAAGACTAAAGAGTCTATTGATATAAAGCTTAGTAATGTATTTGCAAATAATAAGGACATTAATCAAATTATCGATGAAATAGAAGAAACTTTAATTTTATCTGATATTGGAGTTAACACAAGTACTAAAATTTGCGATAATTTAAGAGAAGGTTTAAAAAAACAAGTTGATAAGTCAGAAAAAGCTATAAGAGAATTATTAAAACAAGAGATGATAGCTGTATTTGATAATGTTAAAGCAGAAGATGACTTAGATGACCAAAAGAAAGTATTGTTAATTGTTGGAGTAAATGGAGTAGGTAAAACTACATCTATTGGTAAAATAACAAATCTATATAAAAAACAAGGTAAAAAAGTATTACTTGTCGCTGCAGATACTTTTAGAGCTGGAGCAGTAGAGCAATTAGATATTTGGGCTAAAAGAACAAGTTGTGATATTTGTATAGGAAAGGAAAATGAAGATCCAGCTTCAGTTATTTATGAGGCTACAAAAAAATTTCAAAATGGAGATTATGATATATTGATTTGTGATACGGCGGGACGTTTGCATAACAAAAAGAATCTAATGGACGAGCTTCAAAAGATGAAACGAATTATAAATAAGAATTTGCCGGATATAAGAAAGGAAGTATTAATGGTTCTTGATAGTACTACAGGTCAAAATGGTGCTATACAAGTAAAGAGTTTTTTTGAAAAAACAGATGTAAATGCAATAATTCTTACAAAGCTTGATTCTACTGCTAAAGGAGGAGTAGTATTTAGTATTGTAGATGAGCTTAATATACCTATAAAATATATTGGTACAGGGGAAACTATAGACGATATAGAAAAATTTGATGCAAAATCATTTGTTGAGGCTATAGTCTAGTTTGAAATAACATATATATTTTATTAGGAGTGTGATTAATTTGAATAAATATACAGAACTTGAGAAGTTAATTGAAAAAGAAAAAATAAAATATGACGAAGATATGAAGAAACATACTACTATAAGAATAGGTGGAAAAGCCAGTTGTTTTGTTACTCCAACTAAAATAGATGATATTATAAAAGTAGTAGATTTTGCAAAGCAAAATAATATTGATTATTATATTATTGGAAATGGAAGTGATTTGGTTGTAGCAGATGAAGGAATAGATGGGATAGTAATAAGATTTGGAAGTGGTTTTGATACAATTAAAGTTGAAAATAATACAATAGAGGCATATGCAGGTAATACTATGCCTAAAGTTTCTCAAATTGCAAGAAAAAATGCACTTACAGGTTTTGAATTTGCTTGTGGTATACCTGGTACAGTAGGTGGCGGTATTAGAATGAATGCGGGTGCATATGGATCAGAAATTTCTAGTATTGTAGATGAGATAACATATTTAAATGAAAAAAATGAAGTATGTATGATGAAAAAAGAGGACGCAAAATTCTCATATAGACATAGTATATTTTGTGAGAATAAAAATTTGATTGTGCTAAGTGCAAAATTTGTATTAGAAAAGGGAAATTTGTCACAAATAGAAGAAAAAATGAATGAGTATACAGTAGCGAGAAAGCAAAAGCAACCCATAGAATATCCAAATGCTGGTAGTACTTTTAAAAGACCAACTGGATATTTTGTTGGAAAATTAGTACAAGATGCTGGACTTAGAGGATATACTATTGGTGGAATACAGGTATCTGAAAAACATACAGGTTTTTTAATAAATAAGGGAAATGCTACCTGTAAAGATGTAAAGCAGATTATAAAGCACATACAAGATGTAGTATATAATAAATTTGGTGTACATCTTGAATCTGAAATTGAATTTATTGGAGGAAAAGAATAATGAAGACATTACTTGAGTGGTTAAAACCAGGTGCAAGAGTAAAAAGATATATATTTTTACAAATAGTTTCAATAGCATTACTTATGTTTTGCGTTGTAACTTTAAGTACAACAGTTGATTTGACAAAAAAGATGCTTATTGCATACATTGCTTTAATTACTATATCTATTTTTGGATTGATATTTTCATTTGTGCTTGCACAAAAAAATATATTATATGTATCTTTAAAAAATATATCTAGAAAAAGTAAAAGTATTAGAGTAAGAAAATTGTTGTATCAAGACCCTAAATTAAGAAAAGGACCTAAAGTTGTAGTAATTGGGGGAGGTAGTGGATTACCTAATATTCTAAAAGGATTAAAAGAATATACTTCTAATATTACTGCTGTAGTGAATGTATCAGAAGATGATGCAACTTTATCTACTGCAAATCAAGGAATGGATTATTTAACAACAGGAGATATTAGAAAATGTATCGCTGCTTTGTCTACTTCAGAATCAGAATTATCAAAATTACTTACATATAAAAATAGTGAAAATGAAACATCAATAGGTAATTCAATTCTTTCAGGCCTTATAAACATAAATGGAAGTTTTGCAAAAGGTGTAGAAAAAATATCTGAAGTTTTTAAAATGCAAGGAAAGATATATCCGGTTACTACTGATAACATTGTACTTTGTGCTGGACTTGAAAATGGTGAAGTAGTAGTAGGTAAAGAAAATATAATAGAAAGAATTAGTGAAATAAAAAGTGGTGTTAAGCAAATTTTTCTAAAAGAAGGTTCTGTAAAAGCTTTACCTGAGGTTATAGATGCAATTAAAACTGCAAATGTTATAGTTTTAGGACCTGGAGCTTTATATACTTCAGTAGCTTCTAATTTACTTATAGAAGATGTATCTAAAGCTATTATTAAGTCAAGAGCAAAAAAAGTATATATTGCGAATATTATGAATCAACCTGGTCAAACTGACGGTTATACGTTAGCAAGATATGTAAATGAAATCGAAAGATACATTGGTAAACATGTACTAGATTATGCAATTGCAAATAGCGGAGAAATTACACAAGAAATGATAAAAGACTTTAATCAGGAAGATTCAACTCAAATAAAAATTGATCTTGAGAATATACAAAATAGAGCTATTTCAGTTGTAAAGGCAGATCTTGTATTAACAGCACCAGGAATGTTAATACATGATAGTGATAAGATTGCAGAAATTATAATGTCTATTACTAAATCTAAAAGAATAGGTAATTTAAATATTGTAAAAATCAAGAAAAAGCACTTAAGAAGAGAAAAGACTCTTAAAATAAAACAAGCGTTGAATAAAAATAAAGATAAAAAGAAGGAAACTAAAAAAAAGAAAGTGGCAAAAGTGAATACTGCAAAGGAAATAAAAGTACAAGCTAAGACTGCCGCTACAATTAATAAGATAAAAGAAGCTGTAAATAAGAAAGGATAAGAGTTTTTAATGTATAAGTACAAAAGAGGAATAAATAGTTTAAATGAATTAAGACAAGTAGAGTATGTATTATCAGATGGATATGATACTTGTCTTTGTATGTCTGCTTGTTTAGATGCAAGAAAACCGTATAATGGATTATATATAAAAAATGGAAAAATAATTTTAGAAAATGTTATAGAGAAAATTGAAATTAAAGATAAAGTTTATAAATTAGTTGAACTAAATACTTCTATTCAAAGTCTATCTTGTAGCGATTATATAACCTCTGTTGATTTAGATAAGAATATCTTTGAATATGATATAGGTCCCGTATCGTATGTTAAACAAATAGTTTTTTCAAAAAAGTATAGAACTTTATGTATTGAATATACCATTAAAAATAAGGAAAGAGATAAAGTAAGATTTAAAGTTTTGCCGATGTTAACGCATAGAGATTTATTTAATATGAAGACAGGAACTCTCGTTAAATTTAATCAAAGAAAAGCGAGTTATGGGGTTATAGTTAATTTAAGTGTTATGAATGATGAAAATATTGCCATGCAATCTAAAGAAATGACTTTTACAAATGAACCAAGAAATTTAAATAATGTAAAACATGAATATATTGATGAAAATAATGAAAGAAATATTTATACAGAAGATGTTTTTTTACCTGGTGAGTTTGAAGTGGTATTAAAAGGAGAAGAAGAAAAAAAAGTTAGGATTTATATATCATCTGAAGAAAAAGTACTTGAAAAAATTTCCGCTGATTATATTTCTAAAGAATATGAGGCAACTAATCAATTAATAGTGGATGATATTGATGAAAATTTTATAGAACTTAGAGAACTTGCAAAAGGTATTAATAATTTTAACTTAGATGAAAATTTAGTATCATCACTTCCATATAACAAAGATTATAACAAAGTTATATTAAAGGTACAGCAAGATATTAATCATATTGAGGATATAAAAAGTGATATTGATGTATTTACAGATATAGTAAAAAGTATAGATGGTCAATATCTTACTTTTAATAAAGTAAATTTGGCTAATAAAGTATTATTAAAAATAAGAAGATATATAAAGAATATTGAAGCTTTATATATTAAAGATAATGATTTTATAAAAAAGTTTATGCTTTTAAAGTTGTGGTATGTTGAAAGTATTAACAGGGTACTACAAATAGATAATGAATCTTTATTATATTTAGATATAGTAAAAGACATAGTTTATCAATCAATAGAATATAAAGATATTTTATTAAAAGAAATAAAATTTGTAGCATTAGTATATAATGCGATTAAAATATATGAAAACATACTAAAAGAAAAAGGTATGGAAGATGTAAATATGTTTGATCAAATAATATATATAAATAATTTGATTAAAGAAAAATTTTGGCAAGAGGAAAAAAGAATTTTGAAGAAAAACTTAGATGAGGATGAACTTTATGCAAATGTTGATATGATTTATACTCTATCACTTTCATATTCATGTTTGCTTGAAGATATGCCATTTAAACTTTTAGATACAATATTTAAAGAGTTGTATACTCCATATGGATTGCGTGAATTTTCAAAGAATTCTAAATATAATAATGGACTTATATATCCTAAATATATGGCATATTTTGTAAAAGCAAATTTAAGACAGAATGGAGTAACAAGAGCATCTCAAAAAATTGCATATAATATGGTTAAAGAACTAATACAAGATATTGGTAAGTATGTAAACGGTGGAGTAAAAAAGATATATCATGAAAAAGGAATAAATATTGATAGTATTGGTTATGATTTACTAACTAATGCAGAGATAATTAGGTTATATGATATGTTAACTTAAATTTAATTTGACTTATTAGAAAGTAGTGATAAATTTGATAGTATTAGGAATAGATCCAGGATTTGGTAGAGTAGGTTATGGTGTAATTAATTATAGTAAGAATAAATATAGAGCTTTAGAATATGGATGCATTTCAACTAAACCAAATAGTGATTTTCCAAAAAGACTTAGAAAAATTGAATTAGACTTAAGAGAAGTTATCTCTAGGTATAATATTGAAGCTGCTTCAATAGAAGAGTTATATTTTAATAATAATTCTAAAACTGCTATAAAAGTTGCAGAAGCTAGAGGAGTAATTTTAAATACATTGGAGTCATTAAATATTCCAATTTATGAATACACACCTCTTCAAGCTAAACTTGCAATAGTAGGATATGGAAGGGCAGAGAAAATCCAAGTTAAAAATATGGTAAAGCAATTTTTAGGTTTAGACAAGATGCCAAAACTTGATGATACTACAGATGCCTTAGCTATTGCAATTTGTCATACACATCATTTAAGATTTAATAGTATGATAGAAAAATAATGAGGTAAGTATATGAGGTTAGATAAAAATAGAATTTTAAAATTAAGTGAAGATATCAGAAATGGTAATGGATTAATTGAAGAATTGATAGAAGCTTTAGGTGGTAAAAGATTATATGATGTTTTTGATGAACAAACAATTGATTCTTTAGTTAGTAATGTAGTAAATAATGGTAAATTTCATACATTAATAGATGATGGAAATGGTTTTGATATTTTAGAAGGACTTTTAAATGATAAGGTAAAAGGAAATTTAACTGATTTTTATATGATAAAACCTGATTATATTTTAGCTCTTTCTAAGAAACAACAAAAAAACATGGCAGAAAGTATTTCAGGAGGAGATAAGGAATTAGCTAATTCTTTACAGAATTTATGGGAAAAAGGTATAAAAACAGAAGCATGTTCAACTAAACGTAGTGATGATAAGCCAATGTTTCAATTAAGTATTGATGCAGATGATGAAGTATCTCAAGAATTGATTCAACAAATATATTCGCAAAATGATATTGAGGGGAGTGTATTTTATACTTGCTTTGAAGGCGGAAAAAGATTTCAAGTCAATTTATGGGGAGATGATTTATATAAATATGTATCAAAAAATAAAGAATTAGATATGTCTAGAAATAAGAAAAATATTTTTTTAAGTGCTGTAAAAGAAGGCATAGGAAATGATGAAGAAATACTCAATTATTATATAGAAAATAATATTGATGTAGATGTTTCTGGTTTAAAAGAAGGTATAAATAATGCTAAACATATTTTAGAAAGATTAAATAAAAAAGAAAAAAATGTAAGTGAAGCATCAGTAAATAATAGTGAATTTGTAAATTCTTTAAAGGAAAAAACAATATCACAAGATGAGATTATTAAAGAAGATATAAATAAAAGAGGAAATCTCGAAATAAAAAAAAGTGTACCATCCAAAGAGGATATATCCATATAGTATAAAAATAAACGTCCCATATTAAATGAGACGTTTTTATTATATCTATATTATACTATCTTGTAGCTACTAAATTAAAAAAACAGTATAATATAAATAGAGGGTTTGGGTACTCAACCTCAGATCCGTTGCAACAAAACGATTCACTCCTTTAATTTGTAATATTGTAGTACGCTAATAATAGGACTTATTTGTTAGCACTTATATAGACAATCGTTCTATATTGCCAGCCTAGAATTTCATACTAAATGTTTAGGGAACATTAACCTCTGTTAGGCTAGTAAAAGACGGTTGACCGGATCATGTTTTTTCTCCTTTCTTTAAAATTTCAATTTAACATGTATAGTTTACATATTTTAAAATTGATTACATATTTATTATAGCATATTATTTAAATTATGTTAACATATTTGTTAAAAAATATGTTATTGTAACCAAATTATATTTATTTAATATAATATATTAGTAATATTTTTATAGGAGGTGAACCTTATGAAAGTTGGACTGGCACTTAGTCGGTGGAGGAGCAAAAGGTGCTGTACATATTGGTGTATTACAAGCTTTTAAAGAAGAAGGAATTAACATAGATTATATATCTGGAACAAGTAGTGGAAGTATAATAGCTTGTCTTTATGCGTGTGGATATAATCCATATAATATTTTACACATGTTTAATTTATATTGTAAGCAAATAGCAGATTATGATAAGATGTTGCCCTTTAAAGTTCTTGGAACTATGTTTACCGGAAGGTTATCAATAAAAGGTCTTGCAAAAGGTGATAGATTAGAAGAAACAATTAGGAATTTTTGTATTGCTAAAAACATAAAGGATATTTCTGATTTTAAAATAAAAATTGCTATACCGACAGTTGATTTAAATACAGGTGAAGTAATATATTATTTGAATAAAAAAGTAGATGAGACTTTTATTAATAGAGATTTTGATGATAAACCATCTTACAAATATATAGGAAATATTGCGTCGATAGTTAGATCTAGCTGTAGTTTTCCTGCTGTTTTTGAACCTAAAGCTTTTGATTCTAAAATATTAATTGACGGAGGAGTTAGGGTAAATACACCTGTTTCTATATTAAAAGGGATGGGAGCAGATAAAGTTATTGCTATTACATTTAGTAAAAATGATTACTGTAAAACATATACGAATAATATTGTATCAATTTCTCTTAGATCTTTTGATATAATGACACATCAAGTAAATGAGAGTGAAGTACAAAAAGCAGATTATGTATTAGATATGAAAACAGAAAATATTAGTTTATTAGACTCGAGTAAAACAAATGAATTAGCTACTATTGGATATAATTATGCTAAAAGAAATATTGCTAAAATAAAACAAATTATTGAATTTCAATAGACCAAGTAGACTCTGGTATCTTGAGTCTACTTGGTTTGTATTAACATTACAACAATTACATAGCCATAGGTATTACTTTTAGAAATTCCTATGCCAAGATTGTTGAAAGATTTAGATAGTAGATTTTTTTTATGAGTACTTGAGTTTAACCATGAATTTACAGCATTTGTTATATTAGAATTTCCTGCAATATTTTCACCAGCACTTTTGTACGAAATTCCTAAGCTTTGCATCATTGTAAAAGGTGAACCATAATTTGGAGAAGTATGAGAGAAATAGTTGTTTTTTACCATATCGTCAGCTTTAATTTGAGCTACATTTGTTAAAGCTGTGTTGAGAGTTAACTTAGATAGATTATTTTTTACTCTAGCATTATTAATTAAGTTTAATATTGTAGTTATATTGGTATTGTTAATATTCAAATTAGTATTTGAAGAATTATTTGAAGTATTATTAGATTGTGTTAAAGAAGTCTTTGTAATCAAATCACTACGTATCATGCCAACTGTATTATTTTGAGTAATTATCATATTGAAATTATTTATTTTTCCTATTACTTGTACTATATTTCCTTTTTGTAACTTAGTATATGATTTAAAATTAGTGCTAGGACCTCCACGCACATTTGTATTACTTCCATTTATAGTTGCAAAGTATTTAGCGTAGTTTTCATAAACATAAGCACCTTGTAAACTACTACCAGATATTTTTACATATGATTTTGATATTAGACCAACTTGATTATTTGTAAGTTGAACTATATAAAAGTTAGAAATTTCACCAACTATTTTTATTTTACTATTTTTTTTTACTATTTGTATTATACTTGAATTATCTAAAGTCGCTGTTTTCCTAAAATTTACGTTTGCTGTGGTTATTCCATATTTAGGCTTATAATTTTTATCAGAGTAACCAAATATATTAGAAAGTAATATAAGCATTAACATTGTAAAATACATTATTAGTAATTGTTTTTTTGTTACTTTCATATTAATCACCTAAAATTATTTTGTGTTATTTTTGCGAATATATAAATAATTTGTAAAAATAAATAAAATTGGATATAAATGGTATAAATCTTAAAAAGAAAAGCAAAATAATATTAGAGGTGAAAAGAAGTGCAACTGACAAATGGTAATTTATATTGGCAAAAAAAATCGAAAATAGCAAAAACATATTCTTATTTAACACATGATATTTCATGTGATGTTCTTGTTATTGGTGGAGGAATAAATGGAGCAATTACTGCATATTTTTTGGCAAAAGAAGGTGCAAATGTTGTAGTAGCAGAAAAGAACATAGTGGGTTATGGAAGTACTAGTGCTGCAAGTGCACTTTTGGAATATCAACTTGATGTAGATATGCATAAATTAGAAAAAAATATTGGTGTAAAAGCAACTAATAGGGTATATAATTTATGTTTAGATGCTTTAGATAAAATAGAAAAAATAGATAAAGAACTTGATCAAAATACAGGTTTTAAAAGACAAGATGCTATATATTATACAAATAGGTTTATTCAAAAATCAGCAATGTCAAAAGAGTTTAATTGCAGAAAAAATGCTGGATTTAATACATATTTTATAGATTCACATAGTGTAATAAACCTAAATAGTGGTATTTTAACTAAAAATGCTAGTGGAATTATGAATCCATACCTTTTTACTCAGGCTTTGTTTGATAATATATCTGAATTTGATAATGTAAAAGTATATGAAAACACAAGAATAGATGATGTAAAGCCTATGCTAGATGGAGTACAATGTGTTACAAATAATAAATTTAAAATAAATGCTGGTAGCGTTATATTTTCATCAGGATATGAAACTTTAAAATATTTTAGTAGAGCTCCAGTTGAATTGTATAAGTCTTTTACTATTGTATCAAAACCAATAAAAGAGCTTAAGAATTTTGATACTTCATTTACTGCAAGAGATAGTTTAGAACCATATCATTATTTAAGGTTTGATACAAATGGAAGAATAATATTTGGAGGAGAAGATGTAAAATTTACTGATAAGTTAACTGATGAAAAAAATTTAAGAGCAGTGGCTAATGATAAATACAAAAGATTATATAATACATTACAAAAAACATTGTATAATATAAATGAAATTCCAATTGAATATTCGTTTAATGGAACTTTTGCAACTACTAAGGATTCTTTACCTTTAATAGATGAAATGCCTGGAATGTCGAATTGTTTTTGTAATTTGGGCTTTGGTAGTAATGGAATTTTACATAGTGTAATAGGAGCAAATATGTTAAAAGATGCGGTGAAAGGCTTTTATACCAAAGACATGAATATGTTTAGAATATATCGATAAATAACGTGTAATTTTAAAAATATATTTATATAACAATAGATATCGTGACGTTATATCACGATATCTATTATATTACCTCTTTGATAGACTTGGACTATACCAAGATTATATTTTAAAGATATCTCAATTGCAATATCTTTAAAATCTTTATTTTCTTTTATACTTTCTATTACCAAACTTTCAATTTCTTTTTTTTGATGTTTATTTAGTTTTTTCCGATTTAAAATATTGATTTTTTTTGAGTTTTTTTCCTTTTTTTTAAATAACATATTAATTCCTCCATGATATTGTATAATTAATTAATCTACACTAAAAAATCTCCTATATATATTATAACATTTATGTCAAATAATAGCAATAAAATATTATGATAATTGTCAAATAATATCGATATTATGTATATAAATTATATATTAGTTATTTGATTTGAATTAAAAATATATCAAGAATATGTTATACTGAAAATGTAACATAATTTATATAGTGTTACATTATTATATGAGGAGGTTTTATATGAAAAAGTCAAATAAAAATAAGAAAGGGATAAGCTTAATAGTATTAGTAATAACAATAATAGTGATAATAATACTAGCAGTAGCTGTTATACTAACAATGGCAAATAATAATCCAATAGAAAATGCAAATAAAGCATCATTTCAAAATGATTTAAAGGCAATGGAAGAAGAAGTAAATTTGTATGAGTCAGAACAATATGCAGAAGCAAATATAGAGGGAAATGTATATACACCCACAACAGTAGAAGGAGAAAGTATGGTAGATATGTTTCCAAGTACAAGTGGATATGAATATAAAGTAAAAGTAGAAAACGGAGAATTAGTAATAATAGAGACTGGATTAAGTGAAAAAGAGAAAGAGTGGGCAAGTGAAATAGGATTTACTATAGGAAGTGTTTCAAACTTAGCAGATTTATATACTAGTGTTAATATTGGAGATTATGTGAATTATCCAGTAGAGTATACCAATGCTTATCCAGAAGATGTAACATATAATGGATGGAGAGTAGTAAGTAAATCAGACAATGTTGTAAGATTAATAAGTGCAGGTGTTCCAGATAAAAAATTGGTACATGGATTAGATGGATACAGTAATTCTAGTTTAGGTGATTTTTCAACATATGTCGATAGTAATTATGCAACTAGTGCTGAGTCAATATCATTAAAAGTATTGAAGGAGTATATGCCAGATATGGATGACAGTAGATTAATAACGGCTTATGGAACTATTCCGGAGGAATATAGAGATTTGTTAAGTTGTTCTGTTCCAGTTTGGTTGTTAGATACTGATATAGATACTAATTGGAGAATGAGAGGATATATAAGTAAGGATGCAACAATTGAAACCTGTTTATTGACAGAAGGAAGGTTAGGTGATTCTCCTCAAGGAGCTACTTAAGGAATAAGGCTAGTTGTAACATTATAACAAGGGTTAAAGACAACAGGAAAAGATGAAAGTGGTGCTTGGGCAATAGTTAAATAAAGACGAAATAAATATAGTATATATTGTTTTATTGAAGTGAACTCAAAATGTTAGACCAAAAAGTTTAACAAGTAGGGTTCATTTTTATGTGTAAATATTAAATTGAATTTAAATTAGAAGAAGTTTAGTTTATTAGGAGGTTTGAAAAAATGTTTAGTTTATAACTTTTTTGCAAAATTTACAAAGTGTTAGTAAATTAATAATATATCGAAAATTTATACGAAAAAAGTTTTGCTTTTTAGTATATACTATCTCGAGTTTGACACTTTTGAAAGAGTAAAAAGTCTGTAACACAGTGTATATCTGTGATACAGGCTTTTATGATA
>CALXJF010000023.1 GCA_944388575.1 uncultured Clostridia bacterium | reverse complement strand
ACTTTATTATTCTAGTATATTTATAACTATTTTTTATATAAATATAATTTTTTGCGGAAACTTAAAAATTATTATTTATGTTGACAAATATAGACAAAAAATGGTATAATATAAATGCAAGTTTTAGTTAAAAGAATATAATCTTGACTCAGTTAAGATTATATTTTTCTTGAGTATACGGTTACTTGTATAAGGAAGGAAGATTGTTTTATGAAAAATTTAAGAAATGTTGCGATAATTGCACACGTTGATCATGGAAAAACTACATTAGTTGATGCTCTATTAAGACAAAGTGGAACATTTAGAGATAATGAACAAGTTGAAGAACGTGTAATGGATTCTAATGATATTGAAAGAGAAAGAGGAATAACAATTCTTTCAAAGAATACAGCTATAATGTATAATAATATAAAAATAAATATAGTTGATACGCCAGGACATGCTGATTTTGGTGGAGAAGTAGAACGTGTTTTAAAAATGGTAGATGGAGTTATTTTGCTTGTTGATGCTTTTGACGGTCCTATGCCACAGACTAGATTTGTACTTAGTAAGGCCTTAGCATTAGATTTAGTACCTATTGTAGTAGTAAATAAAATTGATAGACCTGGAGCTAGACCAAAAGAAGTAGTAGATGAAGTATTAGAATTATTTATGGATTTAAACGCATCTGATGAACAGCTTGACTTTAAAGTTGTATATGCGTCAGGGAAAAATGGTTTCGCAAAGCTGGAATTAGAAGATGAAAGTAATGATATGAGACCATTATTTGATACTATAATAAATACTGTACCAGAACCAACAGGTTCTAAAGATGATCCTTTACAATTATTAGTTACAAATATTGACTATGATGAGTATACTGGTAGAGTGGGTATTGGAAGAATTGAAAGAGGAACTATAAAATCAAGTGAACAAGTTGCATTATGTAAAAAAGATGGAACTGTACAAAACATAAAGATAGGAAAATTGTTTACATATTCTGGACTTGATAGAGTAGAGGTAGAAGAAGCTTATTGTGGAGATATTGTTGCAGTAAACGGTGTGGAAGGAATAAATATAGGTGAGACAATTTCTGATGTTTTAAATCCAGAACCAGTAGAATTTGTTGATATAGATGAGCCAACTGTTTCTATGACATTTAGCGTAAATAATGGGCCTTTTGCTGGTAAAGAAGGAAAATTCATTACTTCAAGACATTTAAGAGATAGATTATTTAAAGAACTTGAAACTAATGTATCATTAAGAGTTGAAGAAACAGAATCGGCTGATAGTTTTAAAGTTTCTGGTAGAGGTGAATTACACTTGTCAATTCTTATAGAAAATATGAGAAGAGAAGGTTATGAACTACTTGTGTCACGTCCAACTGTTATATATAAAGAAATAGATGGTGTAAAATGTGAGCCTATTGAAAATCTTACTGTAGATGTTCCAGATGAATATGTGGGTGTCGTAATTGAAAAAATAGGTTCAAGAAAAGGTGAGATGACTAATATGGCACCTTCAACTTCACAAGCTGGTTATTCAAGATTAGAATTTAAAATACCTGCAAGAGGTCTAATTGGTTATAGAGGAGAATTCATGACTGATACCAAAGGTAATGGTATTATGAACCATACATTTGCCGGCTATGAGCCTGATAAAGGTGACGTTCAGACAAGAAGTAGAGGAACTGTAATTGCTTTTGAAAATGGGAAAGCAACAACTTATGGATTATTTAATGCTCAAGAAAGATCTACTTTATTTATAACACCAGGTACTGAAGTTTATGTTGGAATGATAGTTGGTGAAAATTCAAGAAGTGATGATTTGACAATTAATGTATGTAAAGAAAAACATTTAACCAATACCAGAGCTTCAGGAAGTGATGATGCTTTAAAATTAGTCCCTCCAAAACAAATGTCTTTGGAACAATCAATAGAATTCATTTCAGATGATGAACTGGTTGAAGTTACTCCTGAAAATATAAGGATTAGAAAGAAAATATTAGATCCAACAGAAAGATTAAGAGCAACAAGAAAATAATAAAATAAAGATGCTATCTATATGGCATCTTTTCGTGCACTTGACTACTTTACATAAATATGATATAATTTTATTATTAGTATTCAAGTATTTTTATTTATTATATAAAAGGAGTTCTATTATGGAAAGTAGAGAGAACTTACAAAAACGGCAGTTTTTTACTTATATAAGAAAAAATATTTTAGAAGTTGAAAGAAAAAAATTAGCCGAGGCTTTAAGTGTATCAGAGACAACAATAATAAATATAGAAAATGGTAAATTGCCTGTTTCTAAAAATATTTTTTTAGCACTTTATGTTTTATTACAACAGTATAAAGAAGATTTTTATTTATATTATGGTAACAAAGCTAAAATGTTAGATAATGTGATAAATATTTTAAAAAATAAGTATATACAAGTAGACTATATTAAATTATTTTAATACTTAGGATAATTAATCTTAAGTATTTTTTATTGACTTTCTTATGTAAAAAGAATATAATATAGTTATTAAAATATATGTATATCTATTTTATTATAATAGATATAAGTGATAAAGAAGGAGTGTTTTTTATGTGTAAAGAAAAAAAATCAGAGATTGAAATGTTAGATCTTTTTGAACATTTATGTACAGTATCAGATAGTATTGAAGAACAAATAAAATATATTTTTCGGAGCATAATAAATGATGATAATGTATCTGATCGTTTTAAAATAATATGTCTTCTAATAAAGAATTTAGATGATTATGAATATTTAAAGGAATTAATAGATAAAACTATAGATGTTCAAGCAACTAAATTATTTAATTCTTGCCTATCAGCTAAAAAATATGAATTAGCCAAGTACATTTTTGATAAAAATAATGAAGTGACTATAAATAATCTTGATGCAATATATATTGCTATGGAAAATGGTTACAATAGTTACTATGATTTCTTGCCACAATTAATCGAGCAATATGATAATATTGAAGAAATAGACGATGATTCACTTGTAAAATCAATTCGTTATTTAAAATCATTTTTTTAACTATTAATGTTTTATTACAACAGTATAAAAATGTCATTAAAGGAGAAAAGGTATACTATTTATTAAAAAATTTATACAATAAAAATGTTGAAATTGCATATTTGCAAAATCAACATTTTTTTGTTTTTATTATTATTATATATATATTGAATGTTATAATTAATAAATATTTAATGTTTAGTATATTTATTAAATACAAATAATATAATAAGTTTAAAATAATTATATTTCTAGTTAATTTATTTGTTGAAAATTTTAAATGTTTATTATATAATTACTGTATATAATATAATAGTAATAAATTAATTATGGATTGGGGTTGAACACAAAATGAAAAACGCATTAAATGAATTGTTTAAAGATGCTGAAGAACACTTCAAAGTTATAAATGATACATATGATTTGCTAGAAAAATCTTACGATAAAAAAGTAAGTATTCATGCAGCACGGGCAATGGTTGCTTGATAATATGTATATAATTGAAGAGGAATATGAAAAAATTAAGGAAAGCAAAAAAAGTTTAAAAAATAAACGACTCCCAATAATAAAAACGAGTGAAGGTGATAAGTATATTAGTATTTTTTATTTAGCTTATGAGCTTGTAGAGGAAAATACTGGATATGTTGATCAAAATATAATTCTTAACTGTTTAAGAGAACATCAAAAATTATCATACTTAACATCAGAAGAATTAGATTTATTTGTTTTAATGTTGCAAATGTCTTTACTTAAATTTATAGCACGTATTTGCCTTAATATTACAAATGCTCAACTAAAAAAAATTGATGTGGAGAAAATTTTAGAAGCAGATTTAACTCAAAATACTATCTTTAAAGATATGTATAACGAACTTAGGTACTTTAGAAATATGAGAGATCATATGATGGATATATCTAAAATAAAAACGACAAACACTGCTTTTGTAGAATACATGGCGTATAGAGTAAAAGAACTTGGTAGTAAAGGTGAAAAGTATTATAACTTATTAAATGAAGAGGCAGAAAAAATTGGATTTACCGTTGAAGAAGCGATAATAAAAGAACATATGGAGATTTCAAAAACAACTGACTATATCGGTCGTGCTATTCTTGCATATAAACAGCTACAAGGAATAAATTTTAGAGAAATTTTTGAAAAAGTTAATAAGATTGATGAAACATTAAAAGCAGATTATACAAATGAGTTTAAAAAATGTGATTATAAAACAAAGGGAAGATATAGGAAATATATTATAAAATTAGCTAAAAAGTACAATCTTTCTGAAGTTTATGTAGCTAAAAAAGCAGTTGAATGTTCTGTAAAATATAAAAAGCATGTAGGATTTTTTCTTATCGGTGAGGATAGATATCTGTTAAAAAAAGCTCTTGGAAAATCATATTTAGCAGAAATTTTCTTTAGAAGAAGTTTAAAGCCAATAAGATCAGAATTATATATTTTATCTATTATTGTAATATCTTCCTTAATTACAATTTTATTTAGTCCTTATATGACATTATTTGATAATTATATTTTAAATATAATTACTTTATTTATAACATGGGCTTTTTCATTAGAAGTTACAATCAAAGTTTTAGATTATGTATTAAGAAAAATACAAAAGCCTAAAATTTTACCAAGGTTTGATTTCGCAAAAACAGTCGATCCTAAGTATCCAACATATGTGGTAATGCCTACAATAATATCTTCTATTGAAAAGCTCGATGCAATGATAAAAAAGATGGAAGTAACATATTTAGCTAATAGAAGTGAAAATATGTATTATATGTTGCTTGGCGACTGTATGTCTAGTGATAAACAGGTAATAGATATAGATGAAAAAATAGTAAAATATGCAAAAGAAAAGCTAGATATATTAAATGAGAAGTATCCTTGTGAACATGTTTTGTTTAATTTTATGTATAGAAAACGTGTATATTCAAAAGGTGAAGGCTGTTATATGGGATGGGAAAGAAAAAGAGGAGGTTTACTTCAATTTAATAGACTTATTCTTGGGAAGTTTAGTGATAAAGAAATAAATGATATAGCATACTTAACATACAAAGATATTGTTAATGCTAGATATGCAATAACGGTTGATGAAGATACAATGTTATCACTTAATACTGCAAAAGATTTAGTTTCAATAATTGCTCATCCGCTAAATAAACCAATTCTTTCAAAGGATAAAAAAACAGTTGTAAAGGGATATGGTTTAATTCAACCTTCAGTTGGTTTAGATATTGAATCTGCTAACAAAAGTATATTTTCTAAGATTTTTGGAGGTTTTGGAGGACTTGATATATATACAAATGCTGTTGCAGATGTTTATCAAGATTATTTTGAAGAAGCAATCTTTTGTGGAAAAGGAATTTATGATATTGAGTTGTTTGACCAGTTACTTGGAAATGAAATACCAGAAAATTTGGTTTTAAGCCACGATTTACTTGAGGGGTCTTTCTTAAAAGCAGGACTTGCAAGTGATATAGAATTGCAAGATGGATTTCCTAATAATTATATATCATATATGAAAAGGAATCATAGATGGTATAGAGGAGATATGCAAATAATTCGTTGGTTTTTTAGTCCTAAGTCTAAAATTTCTATACTTTCCAAATGGAAGATTTTTGATAATATTAGGAGACCTTTACTTGATGTGATGGCACTAATAGCAATTGTTTTGTCAGCATTTGTATCTTCTAATAATTTTGTATCAACTGTATTGATTACTTTTTTAGTTATCAATATAGGAACACTACTTGGAATGTTTAATAGGTTAATATTTGGTAAGGTAAGGCATAGTAAAGATTTACAGTATATTCCTATAATACATGGTTTTGAAGCAGATTTACTTACAATGTGTTTTAATTTTTTAACAATACCATATAAAGCATGGATGTGTATAAGTGCGTTTAGTCTTTCTCTATTTAGGATGTTCATATCACACAAAAATCTTTTACAGTGGACTACTGGTGAAATGCTTGAGAAAGCATCAAAGGATAGTATAATTTATTATTTTTATAATATGTTAGCTAACGTTATAATTGGCGCTTTAATAGCTTTTGCTCCATGTGAACTAAATTTTGTGACTAGCTCGTTTATATCAGTATTTAATTTTAAAATTATAATAGGTGTAGCATTTGCTCTTACTCCATTTTTAGCATATTTACTTGGTAAAGACCATTTGATCGGTAGAAAGAAAAAACTAGATAAAAATCAAGAAGCAGAAGTATTAGAAGTGGCAAAAAGAACATGGCTTTTCTTTGATAGTATGATGACTCCTGTAAATAATTATTTGCCAACAGATAACTATCAAGAAAATAGAAGATATAAGATTGCAAATAGAACTTCTTCTACAAATATAGGAATGGGAATACTTGCGGTTATAAATGCATACGATTTAAAGTTTATAACAAAGGAAGAGACTATTTCAAGATTAAAGAATATATATAATACTTTAGAAAAATTGGAAAAATGGAATGGTCACCTATATAACTGGTATAATATAAAGACATTAGAGCCACTAAGGCCTAGGTTTGTATCGACTGTAGATAGCGGTAATTTTATAGCATGTTTATATGTGGCTAAACAGTTCATTATAGAATTAAAAAACAATAATTCATATGGAAAAAGGGAATATGTAGAATATGATAAAACTTTAGATTATTTATATGATGTAAATGAAAAAATAATTGAAGATACAGACTTTAAAGAACTTTATGATGCTTCCAGAAATCTATTTTATATTGGATATGCTCAAGAAAGCGGAGAATTAATAGATAGTTATTATGATATGTTGATGTCTGAAAATAGGACTACTAGTTTAATAGCTATTGCTAGACGCCAAGTTACGTCTAAACATTGGTTTGCACTTGCTAGAAATTTAGTTGATATAGACGGTTATAAAGGATTAACATCTTGGAGTGGAACTGCATTCGAATATTTTATGCCATATATATTTACTAAATCTTATGAACATACTCTTATAGACCAGTCTCTTTTCTTTAATAAATATAGTCAAATAAAATATGCTAAAGAAAATAATGTACCTTGGGGAATTTCTGAATCTGCATATGCTGTTAAAGATGAGGAACTTAATTATCAGTATCAAGAATTTGGAATACCATGGCTTGGTTTGAAAAGGGGACTTAATGATTATCTGGTAGTAGCACCATATGCCTCTTTATTAATGATTGAATTTGATCCTTTAAATGTGTACAAAAATATAAAGAGACTAAAAAAAATAGGAGCATATTCAACTTTTGGATTTTATGAATCAATAGATTATACTAAAGAACATATTGGTGAAAACGAACAATATGAAATTGTAAAAACTTATATGGCTCATCATCAGGGTATGATTTTAGCTTCTCTTAACAATTATTTAAATCATGGAATATTACAAGATAGATTTGCTTTAAATCCTGATATTAGAGCATGTGATATTTTACTTAAAGAAAGAGAAAGAATAAAAGCTAAAATAAAGAAAAAAGCAGTTGATATAGAAAATCAATTTACTCAAAAGAATGTGGAAAAATATACAACTTTTGTAAGTTACAAGTTATCAGATAGACAAGAAGAAAAGACTATTGATAACAAAACAAGTATTGCAATGTTAAAAGGAGTAAATCTTTCAAGTATTATAACAAGCTCAGGAGATATGTTCTTGAAATATAAAGATAAGATAATTAATAAGCAGAGGTATTCAAATCCACAAGGTTGTGGAAATTACGTTTACTTAACAGATAAAGTTACAGGAAAACAGATATCTGTAACGGATACTAATTTAACACATAATGCAAATAAAGACATAAATAAATCAATTTGGAATAGCTCTTTAAATAAAGTTGAATGTTATATTGAAGGAAAAGAACTTGAAGTAACAACAACTATTTATCTATCTCCTGAATATAATATGGAAATTAAAAAAATAAGCATATATAATAACTCTAATATAAAAAGAGAAATTATAATTAATACATATATTGAGCCTGCTATGACTGATTATATGACAAATGTTGTTCATCCATCTTTTAGTAATTTACAAATCGAAACATACTATGATGAAGATCTTGATATTTTAGTGGCAAGTAAAAGAAAGAAAAATGAAAATGATGAAGAGTTGTTTGTGTATACTAAATTAATTGGAATAGATCTTGAAAAAGAAGTGGAAACAGAAAAACAAAAATTAGTAAAAAATAAAGAAGAAGCATATAATGAAACTATAAACAAATATCCACTTTGGCCAATTCTTTCTTATAGAGCTAGAATTATTCTTGATCCATATGAAAGACAAGATTTTTACTATGTATTAGGCGTAGCTGATAGTAGATATAAAATATCAAATGCAATAGTAAATTTAGATGTGGATACTTTAAATAATCAATTTAAACTTGCTGGCGAGTTAAATAGTGTAACGTCTAGATATTTACAACTAGAGCCTGGCAAAGCTGAAATATATAATAAAATTATTCAAGAAGTTTTATTTAGTAAAATTAATTTAGATACTAAGACTTTTTGGGATACATCTTTAAGTCAATCTATGTTATGGAAATATTCTATATCTGGAGATTTACCAATATTATTAATATATATAGATAAAATTGAGGATGCTGGAATAATTAATGAAGTAATAAAATTTATGGACTATGTAAAAAATAGAAAAATAGATTTAGATATAGTAATACTCATAAATGAAAAGGAAGAAAAACAAGGTCCATTGTATACATATGTAAAATCTAGAATAGATAGAGCGGTATATATGGATCATTCTAAAGGAGATATTTATCTTCTAAATGTTAGATATTTAAATAATGATGAAGTAAAATTATTATCATTCTTATCAAAGAAATATATTCAAAATGTAGATGATTTCTTAACTATAGATGAAAAGCAAACTAGTAATAGAGTAGATATTATAAAAGAAAAAGAAAATATAATGAAGGAGGAGGAAAGTATTAATGAGTAGAAAAAAATATAATGAAAATGATTATGTAGCTTTTAACTCATATGGTGGATTTAATGCCAAGAGAGATGAATATCACATTTTAAATACTAATACACCTCTTCCTTGGTGTAATATAATGGCTAATGAAAAGTTTGGAACAATTATTTCGAGTTATGGAACTGTATATACATATTATAAAAATAGTAGAGAATTTAAAATCAGTAATTGGTGTAATGATTGGGTGACATTTTCTCCTGGAGAGAAATTTAAAGGTATTTTTGAACAAGATTATAATTTAGTTTATGGTTTTGGCTATACAAGTGTACTAGAAGAAGAAAATGAAATAAATAAGAAAATGGATATTTTTATACCAACTGAAGAAAATGTGAAAATACACTATATAACATTAGAAAACGAAAATTTAGAAGAAGAAAAAAGTATTGAAATTGAATATAGTATAGAACCTGTTCTTGGAGTGGCAAGAGAAACTACTGAAGATTATATTTTATCTAGAATAAACAATAATTTGCTAGAAATGAAAAATCCATATAGTGTAGAATTTTCAAATATAACGTGTTTTATTGATATAATAAGATGTAAAGAGAATATTAATTATTCTTATGATGAAAAAAATTATAGTGTAAAAGTTAGTATTTTATTAAAACCAAAATCTAAAGTTAGTTTTGCGATGATAATTGGAGCTTATGAAACACAAGATGAACTAAATCAAATAATGGATAAGTATAATTCTAAAGAAGCTATAGAAGAAGAATTGGAAAAAACTAAGAAATATTGGAGAAAGTTAGTAGTAAAAAATATAAATACGGGCAATGAGTATCTAGATATAATGGCTAATGGTTGGTTACTTTATCAAACCATTGTATGTAGGCTATTTGCTAGATCAGGCTTTTATCAATCAGGAGGAGCAATAGGATTTAGAGATCAATTACAAGACAGTATGGCATTGATATCAACTTGGCCTGAAAAAACAAGAAGTCAAATAATACTACATGCCTCTAAGCAATTTGAAAAGGGGGACGTTTTACATTGGTGGCATGAACATAATAATGCTGGAATTAGAACATACTTCAGTGATGATTATTTGTGGTTACCTTATGTATTAACAGAATATGTAAATAAGACAAAAGATACTTCAATATTGGATGTTAAAACTAAATATCTTGAAGATAAGCCGATGGGAAGTCATAGAGAGCTTTACGAGGTATTTCATAATATAGACGTAGAAGATAGTGTGTATAATCATGCGAAAAAAGCTATTATGTATTCTTTATCTCGAATAAATCCGACAAATGGTTTGCTTGATATAGGTGATGGAGATTGGAATGATGGTTTTAGTAATATACGTGGTCAATCAGTATGGTTAACATTTTTTATGATGAATATTTTAGATAGATTTAAGAAATTAGCTAATATAAAAAATGACGACGAAATGTTGCAGCTTTGTAATAAAAATGTTCATATTTTTAAACATAATATTATTGCAAACGCTTGGGATACAGATCATTTTGTAAGAGCATTTTTCGAAAATGGTGAAGTACTTGGAGCCTATTCAAATAAAGAATGTAAAATAGATTTAATTTCTCAAGCATGGGCTGTTATCGCAATGAAAAATTATAAAGATGTACAAGATGAACTAAAATTATCTATTGAAAGTGCCGAAAAATATTTAGTAGATAAAGAACATATGTTGGTTAGATTATTATATCCAGCTTTTGATAAGCCTAAAAATAATCCTGGATATATTAAAGCTTATGTACCTGGAATTAGAGAAAATGGAGGTCAATATACTCATGCAGCTACTTGGCTTGCAAAGGCATATTTTGAGCTTAAAGAAAAAGAAAAAGGTATAGAAATTTTAAATATGATTAATCCTATTTCTCATTCTGATACTAAAGAACATGCAGATATCTATAAAGTAGAACCTTATGTGGTAGCAGCAGATATTTACTCAAATCCAGAGCATGCAGGAAGGGGTGGTTGGACTTGGTATACAGGTTCATCAGCTTGGATGTATAAAATTATTGAAGATTATTTGAAATAAAAAATAAAGGAATGAATCCGATATATACTGGATAACATTCCTTTATTTTTTATTATTTAGATTATTGACAATATTTTTTCTAGATGTTATAATTTGGCTACCAAAATAGTAAATAATATATACTAATGTATATACTTGTTTTAATAGAAAGGAGAACTCCTATGCCATATAATGTCATATCAATTTCAAAAGAGATTAGATCTCGTATCCAGAACCAAAAATTGAAAAAGCCTTTAATTGACGAATCTGAGAGCAGTCATACATTTACCTCAAAATTCCTTAATGTGCCTCATGTTTCGAACTTGAACGATCTTAAAATTAATCCTGACAAATTTCAGTGTATTAGAGGAGCAAAACAGATTTTTAAGTAGATGTATAAATAGAAAAGGAGTGAATAGATTTATGGAACAGATGAATTTAAGTTTTTTAACAGACAGACAATACGAGATGGTTTTGCAGATGATTTTAAAAATTAAAATTAATATGTTAGATAACGTTAATGTAAATACAAACAATACGACTAATAGTAAAAGTCATATCGCACTAAAACACTCGTATAAGTTTGAAGAATAAAACTAAACTAATCGGACAATTTTTATATCTTTGCATTGATGAATTATTTACTTAGACCAATCTTTTAATAGATTGGTCTTTTCATTTGAATTTAACTTTAAATTTCACATAAATAGTTGAAAAAAAATAGTTTTGTGATATAATATAGAAGTTAGATAAACATATATATTATATAATGGAGGAATTAAAAATGAATGTAAAAATTGAAAATCAAGAAAACTCAAAAGTAATATTAGAATTTACAATGTCAAAAGAAGATTTCAATAAAGCTTTAGATGAAGCTTTTAAAAAGAACGCTAAAAATTTTAAAGTACCTGGATTTAGAAATGGAAAGGTGCCAAGAAACATTGTAGAAAAAGTTTATGGAGAAGGAGTATTGTATGAAACAGTAATAGAAGATACAGTAGATAATGAATATAGAAAAGCTATAGAAGAAAATAAATTAGAAGTTGTTTCAAGACCAGAGCTTGATGTAAAACAAATAGGAAAAGATAAAGATTTTGTTTATACAGTTACTTTCTTCGTAAAACCAGAAGCTAAAGTATCAAAATATAAAGGGCTTGAAATAGAAAAGGTAAATACTAAAATATCTAAAGAAGACGTTGAAGCAGAACTTGAAAATATTCGTAATAAGAATGCAAATATTGTTAGTGTTGATAATAGAAAATTACAACAAAATGATATATCTACAATAGATTTTGAAGGATTTGTAGATGGAAAAGCTTTTGAAGGCGGAAAAGGAGAAAATTTTGAATTAACAATAGGTAGTGGTCAGTTTATTCCTGGATTTGAGGAACAACTTGTTGGTATGGATATTGGAGAAGAAAGAGAAATTCAAGTAAAATTTCCAGAAGATTACCATGCAGAAAATTTGTCTGGAAAAGATGCTACTTTTAAAGTAAAACTTATCAGTATAAAAGAGAAAATATTACCTGAACTTGATGATGAATTTGCTAAAGATGTTTCTGATTTTGAAACATTGGAGGAATATAAAAAAGATTTAAAACAAAAAGTTAAGGAAAAGAAAGAAAATCAAGCTAAAGCTGAAAGAGAATCTAAAGCTATAGAGAAATTAATTGAAAATGTTGAAGTAGAGATTCCTGAGTCTATGATTAATGATGAAGTTGAACAAATGATTCAACAATTCAGTCAAAATTTAGCATATCAAGGAATGACCATAGAACAATATTGTGAGTTTACTAAAACTACTTTAGATGATTTTAAGAAATCTTTAATACCAAATGCACAAAAGGATGTGAAATTAAAACTTGCATTAGAATTTATTGCTAAAGCTGAAGAACTAGTAGTTGAAGATAGTGAAATTGATGAAAAAATTGATGAGTTGTCTAAACAATATGGTAGTGAAGATTCATCTGCTTTAAAACAAAATGAAAGTGCTAGAAATTATATGAGAGAAAAAATATTACAAGATAAAACTATGAAAGTTATAGTAGATAGTGTTATTGAAAAATAAATTATTATAACATTAATTATAAATGATAAGGAGGTTATATAATATGTTAAATAATAGTTTAGTACCTATGGTAATAGAGCAAACTAGCAAAGGTGAAAGGTCTTATGATATTTACTCAAGATTACTAAAAGAAAGAATTATATTCTTATCTGATGAAGTTAATGATGTTACAGCTTCACTAGTTGTAGCTCAATTACTTTTCTTAGATGCAGAGGATCCAGGAAAAGATATTTATCTTTATATAAATAGTCCTGGTGGTTCTGTAACTGCAGGAATGGGAATATTTGATACAATGCAGTATATAAAATCAGACGTGTCAACTATATGTGTTGGTATGGCTGCTAGTATGGGAGCATTTTTACTTGCTGCGGGAGCAAAAGGAAAAAGGTTTGCACTTCCAAATTCTACAATAATGATACATCAGCCTTTAGGTGGAATGCAAGGCCAAGCTAGTGATATGAAAATTCATGCTGACTTTATTTTGAAGACTAAAGATACATTAAATAAAATATTAAGTGAAAGAACAGGTCAAACGCTAGAACAGATTGAAAAAGATACTGATAGAGATAATTTCTTATCTTCTCAGGAAGCTAAAGAATATGGATTAATTGATGATATAATGACAAGTATTGCTGATATAACTAAGGAGAAATAGTATAATATGAGTAGAAAAGGTAATAATGGAGATGGAAATAATGGTATAGATTTACCAGAAGATATGATTTTTTGTTCTTTTTGTGGTAGGTTAAGACAAGAAGTAAATAAACTAATAGAAGGTCCAGATGGTATTCTAATATGTGATGAATGCGTTGAGATGTGCCATAAAATTATGCATGATGAGGATATAGATACAATAAAAGATTCTTCTTCAAAAGAATTAATAGAATCAAAAGAGTTACCTTCTCCTGAAAAAATTAAGGATGTATTAGATCAATATGTTATTGGTCAAGATGAAGCTAAAAAAGTATTATCTGTATCTGTATATAATCATTATAAAAGAATTAGAAATATGGACAAATTAGATGATGTAGAGATTCAAAAAAGTAATATACTTTTACTTGGTCCTACTGGATGTGGAAAGACATTACTTGCTCAAACATTAGCTAAAATACTCCATGTTCCATTTGCTATTGCAGATGCCACAACATTAACCGAAGCAGGTTACGTTGGAGAAGATGTTGAAAATATTCTTTTAAGATTGATTCAAGCTGCTGATTTTGATGTGCAAAAAGCCGAAAGAGGAATTATATATATTGATGAATTAGATAAAATATCAAGAAAATCAGAAAATCCGTCTATCACGAGAGATGTAAGTGGTGAAGGTGTTCAACAGGCATTACTTAAAATTATTGAAGGTACAGTAGCTAATGTTCCACCACAAGGTGGTAGAAAACATCCTCAACAAGAATTTATAAAGATAGATACCACAAACATTTTGTTTATTTGTGGAGGAGCTTTTGATGGGTTAGAAAAAATTATTCAGAATAGGATGCAAACTAAAACAATGGGATTTGGTGCTGCTATTGAAGCTAAAAAAGATGTTGATATTGGAAAGATTTTTTCTGAAGTTCAACCTCATGATATAATTAAATACGGTTTAATACCAGAACTTGTTGGTAGATTACCTATAATTACAAACTTAAATAATCTTACAAAGGAAGCTTTAATTGATATTTTATCTAAACCTAAGAACGCTTTATTAAAACAATATAAAAAATTATTTAAAATGGATAATGTTGATTTAGAAGTAAAGAAAGATGCTTTAGAAGAAATAGTTAACATGGCTTTAGAAAGAAAAACCGGAGCTAGAGGTTTACGAGCTATACTAGAGAAAGTAATGATGGATGCTATGTATGAAGTACCTTCTGATAAGAATATTGTTAAATGCATTATAACTAAGGATGTTGTTACTAAAAATAGTAAACCTAAATATGAATATAAAAAGTAATATTTATAGCACATTGTATTTCAATGTGCTATAATAAATTTATGGGTGAAAATAATATGAATTATACTTTAAAATTTAATTCTAGTAATATGATGAATATAAAATATAATGAGATATCTAATGGATTATATGAAGAAAAAAAGTCCAAATTTTATTCCTATATTTTTGAGATAACATCTAGATTAGAAGCTATAGAAAAAATAAATAAAGTAAAAGAAGATAATAAATCGGCTAGACATATAGTATACATATATTCTATAAAAGAAACTCATGGAATTAATATATGTTTCTCAGATGATGGAGAACCGCAAGGAACAGGCACTAAAGCTATATATGAAACTTTACAAAAATCTAATATTACTAATATTTGTATAGTAATCGTCAGGTATTTTGGAGGTATTTTGTTAGGTGCAGGTCCTTTATCAAGAGCTTATTTAAAATCATATAAAGAGGCTGAAAAAATGTGCATAGCTGTACCTATATATAATTTTATAGATCATTCGTTTAGAATAGCATATTCTAAATTTAATAAGATTACTTCAATTTTAAAAGATTATATTTATAGAGAAGAGGTAATAATAATTAATAAAGAGTTTAAAGATATAATAACTTTAAATTTAAGAATTAGAGAAGATATATATATAAAAATGTTAAATAAAATATAATAAAACATTAAATAAAAGAACATTTTTTTCTTTTATTTTTTTTTTTAAGTATTGACAGAACAAATGTTTTGATATATAATATATTCACATAAAGAACGTTTGTTTAGAGGTGGTATTATGAATAATAAAAAATTAAAAAGAAGATTAAAAGTAGTATTATTTATATTTGTATTAATAATTTGCTATAGTATATATACTTCTTTTCAAATAGGAAGAAAACAAGTTAATACTTATGAGTTAAAAGTAGTAAGTAATGATACAATTTGGAGCATTGCAAAAGAAATTTGTAAAAAAGATTCTAGTTTAAATATACAGAATGTTATAATAGAAATTAAAGATATTAATAATTTAAATTGTAGTGAGATATACGCTGGACAAACTCTAAATATACCAATTTATTAGAAATAATATATTGCATTTTAAAAACTGAGAATTATTAATGAACCAATTTATTATAATTCTCAGTTTTACATTTAAATATTATTTAATGGATTACTATCTATTGCAGTTTTTACTTGTTCATCATCTATATGAGTATATATTTGTGTTGTTGCAATAGTTTCATGACCTAAAACTTGTTGTAAAGCTCTTATGTCCACATTACCATACTTATGCATTAAAGTTGCTGCAGTATGTCTTAATTTATGGGGGGAGAATTTTCTAGTTTCTAAGCCAGCTAATGCTACATATTTTTTTACCAATAATTCTACCATTCGTCTACTGATCCTTGTTCCTCTTTCAGATATAAATAAAGCGTCTCTATCTTTTACTCCATCTTTTTTTCTATCTGCAATATAATTATTCAATGCATTCAAACAAGCTTTGTTTAAATGTACAACGCGTTCTTTATTTCCTTTACCAATAATTGATAATCTATCATCTTTTATATCTTTAAAATTTATATTTATTAATTCAGATAAACGTAAACCGCAATTTAAAAATAAAGTAAGTATACAATAATCACGTTTCCCAAACTTCTGTTCGTTAAACTTTACTGAAGATAATAGAGAAGTAGACTCTTCTAATGTTAAATATTTAGGAAGTCTCTTTTCTAACTTTGGTGTCTCTAACCCCACTACAGGGTTTTTATCTAATAATTTTCTATTATTGGCAAGATAATTATAAAAAGATTTTATGGATGCAATTTTTCTGGCTCTAGAAGTAGATTTTAAATCTTTATGCGTTCTAAGTTTATAATCATCATTTAGGTATTTTAAATAACTATAAAAATCTTGTATTTCTATAGACTTAAAAAAATCTATATCAAGGTCAATAATATTAATATTATCAATATTATCCAAAGGCAAATTAGATTTGTAGTTTTTTAAATATCTAAAAACGCTTCTTAGATCATAATGATATTCTTTTACAGTATTGTTGGATCTATTTCTCATAACTTCCATATATTCCAAAAATTCATTTACTAATTTTGGTACGTCATCATATCTCATATCTAACCTCCAAAAATTAACGTTCTAAAATCAATTTTAAGACATTTTTATTTTGTGGGTAATATAATTTTAACCTTAAAATAAAAATGTGTTTTGTCAAAAACATATAATAGGTAAATTATTTATATATTTTTGTATTTAAATATAAATCAATAATATCATAAATAAATTAAATTATCAATTATTAATATATTTTAATAATTTAAAAAATATTAAATTGAAAGTAGGGAGTAGGGGAATACTCTCACTATATCATTTATTTATATTTGAACTTTTAAAATTAAAAATTGATTTCTTTAAACAATAATAATTAACAAATAATGAATTAAAAATAAAATTAAATTAAATTAAATTTATAAATTAAATTTATAAATTATATTTAAAAATTAACATTTGTTATATTATTAGAATTTAGTAATTTAACAACTAGTCAATATCTAATTAAACATTTTAACTAGAATTCTATAAAATTCTTATATATATTATAATAAAACTCTAAAATTAATTTTTAGATATTTTTTAAAATTCAAATAATAAGTTTTCAAATAAAGTTCAAAAAAACGACGCACGAGAATCGATTTTAAGGCATTTTTAAAATTTAGCCATATAGTTTGTTGCCTATAAAATAAGGTAAATATAGAGAAATAGGAATTTGGGAAGTTTTAAAAAAAATTTATATATAATACATAGAATTATATTTTGTTTCCACTCCTTTTTGCACAAAAATTCTATTTTGCGAAATCTTTAATTGAAAATTGAATTATTTATGAGCTTTTTACAGCTCCCTTCTATCTCTTAAAAATGGTTAAATAAATTTAACTTATATGAATATTGTCCATTTTTTAAAATATAAAATTGTCAAGATACTCTTTTGCTATACTCACATAATAACAAATTAATAATTTAATGTCAAGCATTTTTTCTAAAGTTCCAAAAATTTGTAAAAAATTTATTTTTGATAATTTTTGGTATTTCATTAAATTTTGTAATTTGTTTTTTATATTGTTCTTCCTGGGTAATTTCTTTTAATCGTTCTAATCTTTGTTTCCCAAATAGATATTTAAATTCTCTATCGCCTATATTTATGTAATCGCTTTGACCAATGAAGAAATCATAATCATTAAAATTATAAAATACTCTATTTGCTTTATACCCTATAAGCTTTTGCATTAATGTTAAATCATACATATATGTATTAAACATTTCTTTTTTAAAATAATGATCGTAAAATTCTTTTCGTCCAGTCTTTAAAATATCTTTGGTTAAACATATACAATTAAGAATATACACAATATCATGTTCATAACAAGAAAAGGTTATTTTTTTCAAGTTATCCCCCCTTTCTTGTGTGAATTATTATGTTAACATTATAGCATATATTCAATATTATGTCAAACTAGTTTTATGTATTCTATTTGTCGAATTTTAATATAAATGTAACATTTTTGTTAGATTAATGTAACCTATATTATATTATTTAATGCTATAATATGTATATAATATTTTTGTGTCCCTTAGCATATTATTAAATTTAAGCATAACATATATTTTTTCGTTGTAAATAGTCGTTTCACTTCTTCTATTGACAACTACAAAATATATGTTTAGATGTTTATAAGACAAGCTAAGGAACACAACACACAAAGGGAGTTGTTTTATATTGAAAAAATTATTAATAACAATAACTGTATGTATCACATCAATAACAATTACAAGATGTCTTGTTATTAATGATATTTATAATTATTTATTAATATACATATCTATAATACTAATAGTAAAAACTATAATAGCATGTTGTTTAACACTAAAAAAAAAGAAAACATCTAATAAAAATACAGATATAAATAATAATTCAAAAAATTCTATTAAACAAAATAACTTCTATATAGATAAACCTATAATTAAAAAGAATGAAACATTAAAAAATTATAATTTTGAAGGAAAGGTTAATTTTAGATTATTAACAAATAATGAATATGTATTTTTTTATCAATTAAAAAGAATAACTGATAAATATAAACTTTTAATTTTCCCTAAAATAAGAATGGCGGATATATTCAGAACTAACAATACAAAAGAATTTAACAAAATAGCAGCAAGACATATAGATTTTACAATATGCGATAAATATGGAACACCAATGATATTTATAGAATTAGACGACTCCACACATAATAAATATCAAAATAGAATAAGAGATATGAAAAAAAATACAATTTTTGAAAAAATGAATATACAGTTAAATAGAATAAAATTAAATGAAATTAATAAAGGATTATATGATATTGAACAACAAATATTAAATTATAATTATAAAATTGCCAAATAAAAAAGTAGGATTTCCTACTTTTTTAAATTTGTATCAATAAATGAATTAGGATCATCATGTAATTGAATTTCAATATCAGGCAAAAAAGAAGTTGAAGAATCCATCTGATAAGTATTATACTTATTAAAAGTTTTAGATGTAATAAATTTAAATCCTTTCTTGACCCCATAATCTTTTACTGTTAACCTTGGATCAGAACGTTTTTTGTATAATTCATATGTATTTATACTATCCCAAATTTCATAATATTGAAAATATGGCAATATTTTAATCGATTTATCTTTAAATGATACCTTTCTTTTAAGAATAGTTTTATTACAATAATACATAACACTACAATAACGTCTAATTTGGGCATCTATTTCTTCAGGTTGCTGAGTTATAAACCATATATCAATTTTTTGATGTCTATGCATTGATAATTTATTTTTTAATCGATTAGAAATACCTTCTCTTGTTAAATTTTTATACTCTCTACTATCCAAACCGATTTGAGCTTCATCAATAATTAAAACAGAATCTTCAGGATAATTATAATCATAAAAATTATATGGTAATTTGTTGGCACCATTAATATAATAAGTACTAAAAACAGGTATACCACGTTTAATTAATTTTAAAGCCATACTAGTAGCAAGCATAGTTTTTCCACTTCCAGTTTTACCAGCAAATACAGTTACTTTGTATTCATATTTACTGGCATAAAAAAAATATTTTAAAAATATAAAAACAATAATAATATATATTAAAATATTCATTACTTTCTATCTCCTTTTTTATTTAATAATATTAAAAAAATAGAACTAATAATAATACTTAATAACATAGCTAATAAAAATCTAAAAAAAAAAATAATCACCTCGTATATATTA
>CALXJF010000022.1 GCA_944388575.1 uncultured Clostridia bacterium | reverse complement strand
AAGAAAAATTTGACAAAAAAATTAAGCATTTTGAATGCTTACATCAATTTTAGACCTACAAAAGTGTCAAACTCCCGCTAGATTGTATAATATAAATAGGTTAAATAAAAAAAATACTTTATATTAAAAGTAGAAAGGCAAGGAATGATTATGAAAAACATTTTTAGAATTTTAGGAAGTTGTATAGGGATTACTCTAATTGTCATTTTCATATATGTAATTTGGTTTTTCTTTAATTATCAGGAAGATTTACGGATTAATGTAAATAATAATACACGTATAATATTTGAAAGTACTAATACTTCTATAAGTGAAGCAGAGATTGATCTTTTAGAAGAAGCATTAAAGGATGACAGTGTACTTAACATATTTGTTCAAACTAATGAAAAGGTTGAATCAAAAAATATCGAACATTATATAGATTTTTATACCAATGCTGATGTACCTTATGTTATCTTTTTTTATAATGATGATATTAATACATTAAAATCAGTTTCATATGATGTTATATTTGAGGATATTTCTGTTGAAAATGCTAAATATACAGATGTATACAAGTATATACCAAATATAAATTCAAATAGAAAAATAATTTCAGCTTATCAGAGTAAATCAGCTATATTTGTTTTGATTTGTATTATAATCGGATTGTTATATTTGGTTATATGTAACATAAAAACAATTGTTAAATCACTAAAATGGAACAAAACGTTTGATGCAGTCTTATGTTATAAAAGAACTTTTTTTGGAAACAATCTCAAAGTGAAGTTAAATAAAGATAATAAGAATAAAGACAAGATAGCTTATGTAATAACTAATGTAAAAAGTAAAAAAGATTGTTTTATTTTCACTTTAAACACAATAAATGTTAATAATATATACTTATGTGTTACATATAAAAATGGTACGTATAAATATTATAAATATAAATACAACCCAATATTTAAAGATAATAGTGATTTAAACTATGTTTATTTAAGTGCTTCCTCATCTATTTAGAATAAGTTAAAATATAAATCACATGATTAAGAACTAAAAAAGGCACAAATATTTCTGTGCCTTTTTTAAATAACTAGTTCATATATATAAGCATCTTCTAAATTATTTTTATAATATTTTTCTCTAGTATGTATTTTTTTAAAACCAAATTTTTTATATAGATTTTGAGCTGGAAAGTTAGATTTTCTGACTTCAAGTAAAATTCTAGTTATATTTAATTTTTTGCATAAACTTAGTATTTTATTTAACATGTAAGTTGCAATTCCCATCTGTTTATATTCTTGCTTTACCACAATAGAGTTAATATCTATAGTATCCACTAATATTGCTATATTAATATATCCTACTATTAGACTGTTATAATGAACAACGTAGTACTTTGAAGTAGGGCTATTAATTTCATTTAAAATAGTATTTTTAGATAAAATAGAAATATTTTGTTCTTTTTCTAATTTTAAAATCTTATCGATATCTTTTTCTTGTAATGTTAAAAACTTTAATTTTAGTTTATTTTCCTTCATGTTCGTTTTTTATCCTTTCAGCTTGCGAAGGTCTTACATAATTAGCATCTAAGGTATATGTATTGTAAATATAATCTTGTATTTTATTAATTTTAGTATAATTTTGTATCAGTTCTTTAGGAGTTGGATATAACTCATATAAATTTGAAGTTGTAAAATTATTTAGTAAGTTATTTCTATATATATTTATACAATTACCGGCCAAAATTATTTTATCTTTAGATATATTAATCTTATCTATGTTGTGTATAACATCTTCTAGTAAGTCATTACTTTGGTTATATACTTTTTCTATATTAATTTTGTTATTTTCATTTGTAGATACTTTAAATAATCCGTGATAAACTCTATTATTTCTTGCGTCTAGTAGAGATAATATATATTTTGTATCACTAGTATTTAGTTTAACGTAAAGTGATAAAGCAATAGCTTCAAGAGATGAAATAGAAATAATTTCTTTATTATTTACCATAGAAAAAGCTTTTATTGTAGCTAGTCCAATACGAACGCCTGTAAAAGATCCAGGACCATTTAGTACAATATATTTTTCTATATCATTTATATTTAAACTCTGTTTTTGTAAAATTTCATCAATTAATGGTAAAAGTTTTTCAGAGTGTGTTATTTCATTATCTACTTTTTTTTGAGTTATGGTATTATTAGTTTGCAGAGCAACAGCGGCTACCTTGGTTGTTGTATCAACAGAAAGTATATTCATTTTTATTTCCTCCATATATGTATATGACGTGTATCATATTCTTCTTTATCTTTAGCTATATCAATATATATTGTATTTTCTGGTAATATTTTTTTGATTATATTTCCCCATTCAATAAAGCAAATTCCATTTTGGAAATAGTCAGTTCCAATTTGATCTATAAAATCTATTTCATTTTCAAGTCTATAAACATCAAAGTGATATATTGGATAACCTAAAGGTGTAGAATACTCATTAACTATAGTGAATGTTGGGCTACATATTTGATCTTCTAAATTAAAGAATTTAGAAACACCTTGCATAAAAGCAGTTTTACCACTACCTAGTTCACCATTTAAAACAACTATATCATTTTTTTTTAACATTTTAGATATGTTAAAAGCAAGCCATTTGGTCTCATTAACATTTTTTGATAAAAAGTTGATTTCTATATTTTTATTTTTTAGTATGTCATTTATATTATTTGATAATTCCTGTTTAGTATAATACATAAAAATCACCTAAAATATTATATCATGTATTGGATTAAATATCAATTAATAAATCTTTAAATTTTTGTTATACTAATTAAAAAAAGTACTTTAAAATACTTGAAAAAAAATAATAAAAAGTATACAATATATTTTAAGGTGATAATATGAATGGAAACTATAGGAAGAGTACTAAGAATAAAAAAGGTATAACAATGCTTACTTTAATTATTACAATAGTTGTTGGACTAATAATTGTTTCGGCTGGAATAGTAACAGTAAGTAACTCTATTTCAAATGCTACAATTACAGCATTTGCAAATGATTTAAATACAATACAAGATCAAGTTAATTTATATTATATGCAAAATGATTCATTTCCGGTTTATGATGGAGAAGATGCATATGCTCAAATTGATATAACCGACTTAGCATCTGCAAATGGTAATTATGCTGAGTTTCAAGAAGAACTTGAATTAAATGGAGACTGGAATGATAATGGTTCGCTAGGTGCTTTTTATAAAATAGATTTATCGAAATTAAATGTGGAAAAGACTGTTAGAGGAACAAAGCAGAATTCAGATGAGTCTGATATATATGTTGTTTCATATCCTAGCATGAATATTTATTATGTAAAAGGAGTAGAAGTAAAGAGTGAAACTTATTTTTCTTTATCTTCTAAAATCATAAAATTTGTTAAAAATGTTGAAAATACAAGTGACGATACAAGTAATACAGATGTTATAACTGCTGGTAGTTTAACAGTAAAAAAATTGAAAAAGGACTGGACTAATAAACTTGCATTTACATTAAATGCATATATGAATTCAGGTGAGAGTTTATATGTAGATATCGGCGGAGTGCAATATAAATTTAAAACAAATGTGGGTAATAATACTTTTGTTTTAAATACCTTTGATGATTTAGAAAATAGTCTGTCTAATATTAGCTCTGATGAATTGTATTCAGATGATATTAATCATTGGATTAATACGGATAAACAAATTCTTAATATTTACAAAACTGGTAGTGACAGCTCTAAAATAGATAGTTTAGATATCGATATGTCTAATTTTGATGGTAAGTCTCCAACTGCTAATAATTGGAATATTATAGAAAATAACGAAAACAATATTCTTACTTTTAAAGTGGCTGATACTGAAAGTGGAGTCAAAGAAGTAAGATATGAATATTTACAAAAATATGGTGAGAATGGAAATTTAGAAAAGTATTATGTAGGAGTAGATTCTCTAGATCCTTATTTTATAAAATCTAGAGGAAAAAAAGCTACATTATCTAAAGATGGTAATGTAGAAATATCACTTCCAAAGGAAATTGAAGGAATACAATTAGTTGTTATAGATAAGGCAGGAAATATGTCTTTAGTAGAAGATGATGCTGGTAATAAAGTATTACCTATAACTAAAGGTATAAGCAATTCTTTCTATATTGGTTGTACTTTAAATGCTATAAATGAAACTGGACTTAGTTTTAAAGTAGCTTTTAATATCAATGATACGACAACAAGTGGAAGTTTAAAACAATATACTTTACAAGTGAGTACAGATGGTCAAAATTATTCTTCTGTTATAACTAAAACTCCAACTAGTTCGACAAATCCTTATTATGAAAATATTTATGATTATAAACAAGGACTTAATATTGTTGATAACATTTATATAAAAATAAATGCTACATCAACTATTAATGTACAAAAAGAGAGAGTTATAAAGTGTTCGTTAGGAGATGCAAGTGAGAGTTATTTAGATGATAGTATTATTGATATGATAAGCGGAGTCCCAATCCCAAAAGGATTTGTAGCATCACAAGTAACAGGAGAAAATACAAAATCTAGTGGATTAGTAATTTATGAAGGAACTGAACCTGTAACGAATGAAAATGTCGCAACAGTAAGAAAAACAAGAAACCAATTTGTATGGGTACCAGTAGAAGATTTTTCGCAGTTTAAAAGAGAGAGCTTTTCATCTACAGAACTATCAAATCTTTATACAGAACCATATAGTGGAGCTAATCAAGAAGAGATAAATGAATATAATCAAATGATAGAAAGTGTTAAAAAATATGGTGGTTTTTATATAGGAAGATATGAAACTAGTGATGATGAAAGTGGAAAAGCTCAAAGTAAGAAGGGTCAAACTCCATTGTCTAATATAAAATGGGGAAATAGTATGACAGATTTAACTGGAGGAGCAGTAGAGAAAGCAAGAACTTTGTATTCAGATTCTAAATTTGGAACAGTATCTACATTAATATATGGAGTACAATGGGATGCAACTATTAGATGGCTAGAAATTAATTATCCTGGTATATCAAAAGATAGTAGTAGTTATGGAAATTATAGTACGAGTTATCCATTAAAAACTGGAGTAAATGAACAATATAAAACAAATAATATATATGACTTAGCTGGAAATATGGCAGAGTGGACAATGGAAACATATAATTCAGTTTCACGAGTAGCTCGTGGTGGATATTGTAATAATATTGGACATTCAGGTTCAATGTATCCTATATCGTCTAGAATATCTTTTGGAGCTCCTGATATTCTGAGTTATGTAGGATTTCGCTTGGCTTTGTATATAAAATAAAAGCTAATAAAATATATATGACGTATATTAGGCAGGAGTTATTGTTAATTTTAAAATAAAATTGTAATATGTAAATAGTGCTAGTTAATTAAAAGTTTATATAAGGAATTTAAATAAAAAAATGTATATAATAATATATAAAATAAGGAGAAAATAATGCTAAAGATTAGATATAGATTAGGTATAAGTTTAATAGCATTACTATTAACAATTATAACTATACTAATATTAGTTTCAGCTGTGGTAATAATGGTTGGAAGTAATATGGATAGCTCAAGGCTTAGTAGATTTGTAGATGAGATATCTCAAATTCAAGATGCTGTCGATTCGCAATATATAATGAATAATTCTATACCTACTTCTAGTGAAAAACTAAGTGTAGATGAAGTAACAGACTTAATTGAAAGTAGGTATAGAACAGATTTTGAAGAAGAGATTAATTTAAATTCAGATAATACATCTGAATTTTATAAAGTAGACTTAAATTTAATTGAAATAGATAATTTAAATTTAGCAGATAATAATTCAAGAGAATATATTGTATCTTATCCGAATTTAAACGTGTATTCTTTAAAGCCTATAAAAATAGATGATGTAGTATATTTTTCGATTACATCTAAATTAGATAATATAGTTGAATATAATAATTCTAAGACTAATTCAACTTCTAATATTATTACAGAAAATGGAGTTTCTTTAAAGGTTGATAGTAATACTAGTACTTATTCAAATGAATTAGGAATTAACGTAAAAATAGATAATTTAGAAAATATAGATTTTGATATATATTTAGAATTTAGGAATAAAGATAGTAATTTACTTAAAATAAAAGTAAATAATACATATAATAGTGGATTTGCATTTGATAGTTTAGAAGATTTAAATAATAATAGTATTGTTGAAAATGGTATAAGTAGCGATGTTATTGAACAATTTAATAGTAGTAATGAAAAATATATTAATATAATCTTAGAAGAAGGTAATAAAGAAATAGCAAGACAAGAATTAAACGTTTCAAATTATGATATAATTAACCCAAGTTTAGAAATAGTTGAAAATAATCTTTTGGATAATATGAAAACATTAAAACTTTCAACTGTAGATAACGAAAGTGGAGTAAAAGAAATAAGATATGATTATTTAAAGAGAATTAACTCTGATGGTAGCATAAATAATTATTATGATGGTATTTCTAACTTTGATGTAAATTATATGATGGAAAAATCTAAAGTACTTAGTATATCAGAGCTAGTAGATGGTAGTGTTATGTTAAAAATACCTAAAGATGTATATACAATATATGTTGCAACTGTGGATAATGCAGGAAATATTTCCACTATACAAGTATATAGTGAAGATGTTGTTTGCTCTATCACACCGTCTGTAAGTAGTCCAACCAAAGCATCTAGTATAACATACACATTTAAGTTTAGTCAGGATGTAGTAGGATTTGATAAATCAGATATACAAGTAGTTAATGGAACTGCTTCTACATTTACTAAGATTGATAATAGCACATATACACTTGTAGTAAATTCATTAAGTAATAAGAAAGTGACACAAAAAATTACTGTACCACAAGGTGTATGTACAGATATAGAAGGTATCTCTAGTAATTTAGAGTCAAGTGTGGAAGTTGTAGTTGATACTACAGTTGATATTGTTAAGGTAACAAGTGTAAGTTTAAATAAAACAAGTATAACACTTGCAAAAGATAGTAGCGAGAAATTAGTGGCAACAGTTTTACCAAGTAATGCAACAAATAAGGCGGTTAGTTGGAGTAGTGATGATCCTGATATAGCAACAGTAGATAGTAATGGGTTAGTTACAGCAAAAGCAATAGGAAGTACAACAATAACGGTAACATCACAAGATGATCCAACTAAGAAAGCAATATGTACAGTTAATGTAGTAGATTCAATAGAATTGGAAGCAAGTATAGCATCGGTAACAAGTAGTACAATTTCAGTAAAAATAAATGCAACAGCAAATATAGGAAATATAACAAATATAAAAGTACAAAGAAGAAAAAATGGTGATACAACTACAACGACAAGAACAATAAATGTAAATAACACTACATATAACTCAACATATAACATAAGTGGATTAACTGGGAATTCCACATATCAAATAACAGTAATAGCAACATGTAGTGATGGAAGTACAAAACAAGTTGTATTATCAGCGACAACAACAGAAATAAAAGTAACAAGTGTAAGTCTAAATAAAACAAGTATGACACTAGTGGAAGGAAATGCAGGAGAGACATTAGTAGCAACGGTTTTGCCAAGTAATGCAACAAATAAGAATGTTAACTGGAGCAGTTCAAGTTCAATAATAGCGACAGTAGATAGTAACGGATTAGTAACGCCAAAATCTGCTGGAACAGCGATAATAACAGTAACATCACAGGCAGATACGAGTAAAAAAGCAACATGTACAGTGGTAGTAAAAGAAGCCGTAGCAAGAATAGGAACAACATATTATTCAAGTGTACAAGATGCATTTAATGCAAGTTCAAGTAGTTCAAGTACATATACATCTATCTATTTATTGGAAAATTTTACAGTAACTTCGACACAAACACTTGCTAATGGAAAGTATGTAAATTTATATACACAAGGTTATACAATTAATTGTAATACAGCTTCTCAATATGTGATAAAAAATAATGGTAATTTAAATATATATGAAACAGGAACTATTCAAAATAGTGCATATCGTACAATATATAATGATGGTATACTAAATGTCTCAAATACGACTATTAAATCGACATACTCAGGTGGATGTGGCGTATATAATAATTCAGGAACAATTACTATAAATAGTGGAACAATAAGTGGAAATACTGGAATAGAGACTACAACTGGAACAATTTATGTAAAAGGAGGAAATATAACAGGAACATCAGATAAAGGAATTTATGCAACAGGAGTATCTACTATAAATGTAAATGGTGGAACTATAACAGGGTATAAAGATGGAATATTATGTTCAAATACATCATTAAGTCAGGTAACGATGTCTGCGGGAAATGCAGTATCACAACATAATACAGGAATATCATCTGAAGGTAAGGTAAATATAACAGGAGGAAATATAACAGGAATATATAGTAGTACTACTGGTATAGTGACTTTAGGAGCAGATGATGGAAACGTAAGTACAACATCACCGAAAATAACTCAAAAGTTAGATGATGGATATGGAGTATATTTGAGTGGATCTGCAAAATTTAATTATTATGATGGAGTGATAAGTGGAGAATCAACAGCAATAAGTAGATATAGTAATATAACTACACCAACAGGCTATGAAATAATAAGAGAAACAGAAAATGGAGTAGAAACAGTAACACTTGGAGAACCAGTAGCAAGTATAGGAGATAGATATTATACAAGTATACAAGATGCATTTGCTGCAAGCTCAACATCATCAAATAATGCATCGACAATAGAGCTATTGGATACAGTGACAATAACGAGCACAGCAACTTTTCCAGAAACACATTATGCGAAGTTAAATATGAATGGACATACTATAAAAAGAACTAATGGATCATATACGATAACAAATAAAGGGACATTAACAATAAGTGAGACAGGAACAATTTCAAATACATATCATGCTATATATAATCAAGGAACTTTAACAATAGATGGACCAACTATAGCGAGTACATCAACTTCACAAAGATATTATGGAATAATAAACATGAAAGAGGTTAATGTAAATTCGGGAGTAGTAAAAGGCCCATTAGGAGGAATAACAAATGGAACAAGTGATGCATCAAGTACAAGTGATCAAGTAATAAATATAACAGGAGGAGAGATAACAAATACTTCAAATTCAACAACATCAATATATGTAAGAAAGGGACAATCGACTATAAGTGGAGGAACAATAGAAGGAGGAACAGGAGTTTATGTATATACAGGAACGTTAAAAGTAACCGATGGAAAGATAATAGGAAATAAATATAAAGGAATAAATGTAACATCATCAGGAACATTAGAATTAGGAACAAGTGATACAGCAACACCAAAGTTAGTACCAGAAATAACAGGAAAAGAAAATGGAGTAAGCGTAGCATCAACAGCGACATTTAATTATTATGACGGAACAATAATAGGAGATGTAAGTGATGGAGCAATATCAGGAGAAATAAGTAAAAAACCATCATCATATTATCCATTAAGCGAATTTACAGATACACAAGAAAAAATTACATTAGGGATAGCAGAAGCATATATAGGAAGTACAAATAGTAAATATTTTGGTTTGTTAGAAGATGCGATAGAAGCAAGTAAAACAGGAGAAACTATATATTTTGCTAAAAATATAACTAAAACATCAACAATAACAATAGGAGAAACAAAAAATATAATAATAAATACTAATGTATATAATTTAACATCGAGTGCATCATATGCATTAAAAAATCAAGGCACATTAAAGATAATTGGAAGTGGAATAATATCGGGTTTATCAGGAGTATCTAATGTAGGAACGTTAGATATTAGTAGTATAACAATAAAAGCAAACAGTTCAACTGGAATAAGTAATACAGGAGAATTAACTGTAAATTCAGGAAAAGTACAGGGAGGAACATATGGAATATACAATGGTTCAACAACATCAATAAGTAACATAAAAGGAGGAGAAGTAACAGGAAATAGAGGAATATATAGTTCTTCTACTGGAGTTAAGGTAAATATAACTGGAGGAACAGTAACAGGAAAAACAAATGATGGAGTATATATAAGCAATGGTATATTAACAATGTCAGGAGGAAAAGTAGAAACATTAACAAATTCAGGAATATCATCTGGACAAGGAGCAAATACGAAAATAACAATAACAGGAGGAGAAGTAACAGGAATATATTGTGTAGGAACATTAACATTAGGATCAGATGATGGAAATGTAAGTACAACATCACCATTAATAACAGGTAAATTAGATGGAACAATGGGAGTAAATTTGGGATCTGATGCGACATTTAATTTTTATGATGGAAAAATAGTAAGTAATAGCGGAGGAAAATCCATTGTCGGAACAGTTTCTAGTGTGCCAGATGGATATTATGTATATACGTCAGTTAGTTCTAATATAGAAACAGCAATATTAAAGTTAGATATAGAAGCATATATAGGAAGTACAAATAGTAAATATTATACAAAGTTAGAAGATGCAATAGAAGCAAGTAAGACAGGAGAAGTAGTATATTTTGCAAAAGATATAACTAAAACAGCAACAGTAACAATAGGGGAATCAAAAAATATAACAATAAATACAAATGGATATGATTTGACTTCAAGTGCATCATCTGCATTAAAGAATCAAGGAACATTAGAGATACTTGGAAGTGGAACAATCTCAGGTTCATCAGGAGTATCTAATGTAGGAACATTAGAACTTAGCAGTGTAACAATAAAAGCAAACAGTTCAACTGGAATAAGTAATACAGGAGAATTAACTGTAAATTCAGGAAAAGTACAGGGAGGAACATATGGAATATACAATGGTTCAACAACATCAATAAGTAACATAAAAGGAGGAGAAGTAACAGGAAATAGAGGAATATATAGTTCTTCTACTGGAGTTAAGGTAAATATAACTGGAGGAACAGTAACAGGAAAAACAAATGATGGAGTATATATAAGCAATGGTATATTAACAATGTCAGGAGGAAAAGTAGAAACATTAACAAATTCAGGAATATCATCTGGACAAGGAGCAAATACGAAAATAACAATAACAGGAGGAGAAGTAACAGGAATATATTGTGTAGGAACATTAACATTAGGATCAGATGATGGAAATGTAAGTACAACATCACCATTAATAACAGGTAAATTAGATGGAACAATGGGAGTAAATTTGGGATCTGATGCGACATTTAATTTTTATGATGGAAAAATAGTAAGTAATAGCGGAGGAGAAGCTATTGTAGGTTCTGTTTCAAAAACTCCTGATGGTTATGAAGTAAATAAATATGAAGAAAATGGAAAACAAGTCGCAACATTAAGAGCTGGAATTGCATATTTCAAATTAGAGCCAGACGAAGGGACTGCTATATTAACAAATCAAGTATATAACGATTTTGTAATATATAGTAGTGAGCGTTTTTATAAATACTCAAGTGATGGAGAAGTCTGGATGGGAGTAGATTTATATCCTATAGATAAAGATGGTAATAAAATAGAACTTGCCGAAGGAGAAGAAATACAATTAAATCAATTTAACCTTTATATGCATTTATATTCTGGATTTAAAGGCACTGGAAAAGATAATGATGTTTTAAGGGGAGAATATGAATATTATATTTCAAATAGTGGTTATATAGATAATCTTTACTATACATATACATTTACAACTGATACTCAAAATGGAGGAACCGTTGCTAAAATAAATGAATCAAATATTGATCATACATTTCATACATATATAGATTCTACTGGTGATATTAGATTATATGGATATGGATATGCTAGTGGTTCAAGTGGAGATAATAATGATAGTTTAGCAATAGGATTTGGATTAGATTCAGTTACATATAATGGTGTGAAATATAATATTAAAAAATAATATATTATTTAAAAATATATGAAAGGAATAACTAATGAAAGAAGAAAAAGTGGATAAAAAGAGAAGAAAATATAAATTTTTTTGGCTTGGTATACTCATTGTAATATTAATAGTTATAACTATCATCATTTATAAAATGGTAACAAATAGATATATAAAAAATGATGGCGGAATAATTATTAATACAAGTGATAAGTTAAAAGACTTTAAAAGGATAGATGGTATAGAAGTTAAAGATATTTTATTAACAAAAGAAGGGAGTATTAGTAATTTAACAGTAACAATTAATAATAGTACATCTGAAGAAAGCCAAGATTTTAATGCTAAATTTATATTTGTAGATAAAAAAGGCAATGAAATAACTAGTATGACTACTTATATACCGATATTACAACCAAATGAATCTATTCAAATAGAGTTACAAGCAAAATTGGATTTTGTAGAAGCTTATGATTTTAGGATAGAAAAACTACCTGTATAAAATATATTATTAATGTAATAATTAATTATAAAATTAGATTTATATTTATTATAAAATATAAATAATTTAATATAAACTAATATAGGGATTAACTTCCCTATATTAGTTTATAATGAAAGGAAATAAAATAATGGAAAAAAAAGAAAATAGTAAAAATAAACAAAAAAATAAAATAAGTGTATTTACTATAGGTATTATTGCTATAATTCTGATTGCAATGTTAGTAATAATTATTATTAGTTTTAATAGTATGAAAAAAAATAAGGTTGAAAAAGCGGGAGATTATGCAATAATTAATGAAGATGGAAATAAAGAAAATAGTAGTCCTAAAATGGAAGAAGAAAAAAGTTTTGAAAATGTAAAATTTACTGATATAAAGATAGAGTATAAAGACGAAGCTACATATATTACAGCAAACGTGACAAATACAAGTAATGAAAAGATATCTGAAAAAATGATCAATATTAAACTATTAAACGATAAACAAGAAGAGGTAGAAAATGTTAAAGCATATATACCAGACCTTGAGGTTGGAGAGACAAAAGAATTTACAACAGCAATTACTTTAGATGTGGTAGATATATTTGATATTCAGATCGAAAATGTATCAGAGATATAAATATTAATTTTGTGATATACAAAGATGGTTATTAATGACCATCTTTTTTCTATTTACAAAAAAAATAAAAAAGTATATAATGTATACAAGGTGATAATATGTGGACAGAAGAACAACAATTGGCAATAGATAAGCAAAATTCTAATATTTTAGTTTCAGCCTCTGCTGGAAGTGGAAAAACAGCTGTTCTAGTTGAAAGAGTGATAAATAAAGTATTAAAGTATAAAATAGATATAGATAAGATATTAGTTGTTACATTCACAAATGCTGCAGCTGCTGAATTAAAAGAAAGATTAATGATTGCTATATATAAAGCTTTAAATGAAAATCCAAAGGATAACTTTTTAAAAAGACAATTAACATATATAAATAGAGCTAGTATTACTACTATACATTCATTTTGTTTAGAGATTATACGTTCTAATTTCCAAGAATTAAATATTGATCCTGATTTTAAAATATGTGATGAAACTGAGTCAAGTATTTTAAAATCAAAAGCAATATTAAAGGTGCTCGAAGATGAGTATATAGAGAGTAATGAAAATTTAGATAAAAAGAATGGGTTATATAATTTACTTGAATTATTTGGCGGAAAAGATGAAAATTTGATAGAGTGTATTTTAAATATTTATTCATATATTCAAAGTTTTGCTTTTGAATTTGAATGGTTAAAACAAGCAATAGAAAAATATAATTTAACAGAATGTAGTGATTTATGTGATACAGACTTTGGAATGGACATATATAATGATGTTATTGAAGAATTAAAAATTATTGTAATAAAAGCGGAACAAATAGTTAATAAAATAAGAGGTTATGAAGATTTTATAAAATATGTTGAAATGTTGCAAGAAGATATAAGTGTTATAAAATTAGCAATATTAAATAGTAAAAATAGTTGGGATAAATTATATGATAGTTTAAATAATATTTCTTTTTTAAGAGCCCCAGCGTATAAAGGAGATAATTTGAACTTAAAAGCTCTTGTTAGTAATTTTAGAACTGATGTATTAAAAAAAGGTGTTGAAAAATGCAAAAAAAGTGTTTATCAAAGATCTGCACAAGTTTTTAAAGATCAGGCAAAAGCATATAAATATATTTCATATATTTATGATTTTATTGTAAAATTTGATAAAATATATAAAAAATTAAAAAATGATAATAATTATATCGACTTTAATGATATTGAACATATGGCACTTAAATTACTTGTTAATAAAAAAGATGATCGGTTCATATGAATGTACTCAAGTAGCCGATAATTTAAAGGATAAGTTTAAGGAGGTATATACTGATGAATATCAGGATATAAGTTTCATACAAGAAGCTATTTTAGAAAGCGTTTCTTCTAAAAATAATAGATTTATGGTTGGTGATATAAAACAGAGTATATATAAGTTTCGTCAGGCAATGCCAGATATATTTAATGAAAAATATAACAGCTACACTTTGATAAAAAATGTTAATGAAGAAGTCCCAAATTCTAAAATAATACTTGCAAGAAATTTTAGAAGTAGAAAAGAAGTTTTAGATAGTATTAATTATATTTTTGAAAAAATAATGTCTTTAGAGCTTGGAGATTGTAATTATACAGAGCTAGAAACTTTGAAATTTGGTGCGTCTAGTTATAATGAGAATAAATTACAAGATTATAGAACATGTATAAATATTATTGATTTAAAACAAGAAGAACAATTGGAATCAGAAGAAATAGATAAATATATTTCTGAATTAAAAAATTTTGAAGTAGAATCAATATTTATAGCAAAACAAATACAAGAAATAGTTAATAATAATAAAACATATAATCTAAAAACTAATACAATAAGTAATACTAGATATAAAGATATTGTAATATTACTTAGAAGTATAAAAGATAAAGGAACCATTTTAGAAGAAACTTTAAAAAAATTTAATATTCCTGTATTTTGTGATGCTAGTAGTAATCTTTTTGATAGTGACGAAATACATTTATGTATGTCTCTTTTACAAATTATAGATAATCCATACCAAGATATTCATATGGTAAGTGTTTTATATAGCATTATTGGAGAATTTAGTTTAGATGATTTAGTATATATTAGAAATATGGACAAGAAAAGTAGAGTATATGATAATTTGATTAATGTGCAGGAAATTTTAAACGAAAAAGAAGAAAGAACCGAATTTGAGCAAAAATTACTAGAAAAAATAAAAAGCTTCTTAATAACTTTAAATAGATTAGTAGAATACTCTAAAATATATCAAGTGAGTGATTTACTAATTTTGATATATGATATAACAAATATATATAGACAATACATACTTGATAATAATTCCAAACAAAAACAAGCCAATCTTAATATTTTAATTGACTTAGCTATAAAATGTGAATCCCAAAATATATCTACTTTAAGTGATTACATATTGTATATAAATAATTTAAAAGATAAAGTAGATACTTCTACTTCTTCTGCTAAAATAATTGGAGAAAATGAAGATGTTGTGAGAATAATGACAATTCATAAATCTAAAGGATTAGAATTTCCATATGTGATATTGTGTGATACTATGAAAAAGTATAATCAATTGGATACCACTTCGACTATAACAATGCATCATAGTTTAGGACTTGGAATAAATATAGTAGATGAAGATTATAAAGTTACATATCCATCTGTTATAAAACAGGCTATAAAAAATAGATTAACTAAAGAAACTAAATCAGAAGAATTAAGAATGTTATATGTAGCACTTACACGAGCTAAAGAAAAGTTATATATTTTTGCTACGGTAAGGGATTACGAAAAATTTAATAGTAAACAATTTCCTATATATAATAATGGTAAAATTGATTCGTATGTTATATTAAATAATAATACTTATTTTGAAAACATCAATATTGCAATAAAAGATTATAATCAAAATGAAAATTTATTTGATATAAAGATTATAAATCCTTATCAAATTAATAATTTAAAAGAATTAGAGGAAGATAGACCAAAAGAAAGTTTATTAGATATAAAAAAAATAATTGACTTAAATCATGACTTTAATAAAGATATATTAGATAAACAATCGAGTATATATAAAGAAATATTAGATTTTAAATATAAGTACCAAGAAGATGTAAATGTACCAAGTAGAGTAAGCGTTAGTAGTTTAAAAAGAGAAAGCGAAGATGAAGAAGCTGTAGCGGATATAAATTTTTTAGAAGATGAACTCGATATATCTAGAAAATATGCCATTGATGATTTATTAATTGATAAAGAAGAATATAATTCTGTTAGAAAAGGAACTTTAATACATTTTGTCTTAGAACATTTAGATATGAAAAGAGTTTACAATGAAAAAATATTAAAAGAAACAATAAATAATTTTGTAGAAAGTGGAATAATAAGTAGAAGAGATTTAAGATATATAAATATTTTTAAAATACTAAAGTTTTTAAATTCTCATATAGGACAGGAAATTTTAAATTCAAATCTATTAAAAAAAGAACAAGAATTTATTATAAAAAATACAAAATTTTCTAAAAGTGTAATTCAAGGAATTATAGATCTATACTATATAGATCAAAAAGGAAATTTAGTATTAGTAGATTTTAAAACTGATAAAATATCAAAAGAAGAGGTATATTTAAAAAGATATAAAAAACAATTGGATATATATAAAGAGGCACTTGAAAAATTAACTAAAAAAGAGGTAACTCATACATATATCTATTCTTTTTATTTGGATAAAGAAATCGAGGTTATTTATGAATAGTAAAATAGATTTTACAAGTAATGATATTATACATTTAAAAGAGAATACGATTGAGTTTTTGCAATTTAAAAAGTTAAATGAATTTAGTAATAAAATAAAACATTTAATTACTTTAAGGCATGGTGGAGTAAGTGATTTTCCAGCGGATACATTAAATTTTAGACTAGCTGGAAATGATAAAAAAGAAAATGTATTTCAAAATTTAAAATTAGTTACAGATATAATGAATATATCTAAAGAACAAGTATTTAAAGGAAAACAAGCTCATACAGATAATATTCTTATTATTAATAATAGCAATAAAAATAATTATAAATTTGAAGATATATCACAAAATGAATTTGATGGATATATATGTAATCAAAGAGGAATTGCTACACTTGTTACAACAGCAGATTGCAATCCTATTATAATTTATGATTATAAAAAAAATATATATGCTAATATACATAGTGGTTGGAAAGGAACAATAAAACAGATATATTTAAAAGCAGTACATATTATGCATGAAAAATTTAATATTAATTATTCTGATTTAATGGTCTGTGTTGGACCATCAATAAAAAAATGTTGTTTTTCAAGCGAAGATGAAAGCTTTAAAAAACAATTTACAGATATATGGAAGGACGATGATAAGTATATCTATTATGAGGACAATTCTAAAAGATTTCATATAGATTTATCTTATGTAATAAAAAAAGATTTTTTAAATATAGGCATTAAAGAAGATAATATAATAATTCCTGACATATGTACTAAGTGTAACTCTAATTCATTTTTTTCATATAGAGAGGCTAGGCAAAAAGGTTATAAAGATTACGGAACTATGGCAACTATTGTATATCTTTTGTAAATTGTTTTATTGTGATAATTTAATGTAAAATATTGACTAAGAAAAATTAGTCTGATATAATTACACTGTAAATTTAAGAAAGAGAGGAAGTTAAAATGTTGAAAAAAATGAACTTACCAAATAAATTAACTTGTTTGAGAATTTTATTAGTACCAATTTTTGTTGTATTTATGGCTTTACCAGTAGAATGGACTTGGACAAAGTGGACAGCTCTTGGTATATATATATTAGCATCACTAACTGATTGCTTAGATGGTCATATTGCAAGAAAAAATAATATTATCACAAAATTTGGCAAAATAATGGATCCACTTGCTGATAAATTATTAGTATCATCTGGATTTGTTATGCTTGCAGGTCTTAATATTATTCCGGCATGGATTGTTGTTATAATATTATTTAGAGATTTCTTTGTAACATCACTAAGAATGTTTGGAGCAGATAATAATTCTGACTTAGCAGCACATTTTAGTGGAAAAATAAAAACTGTATTTCAATTAATAGGAGTATGTCTTGCAATACTTGCAGTGGCATTATATACTTCAAATAATGCATTTGGTGCATTTATTGAAGCATCAGTAAATATGTCTATGGCGCAATTAATGATAAACGTATTAATGACAGTTTCAATTAGTGTTGCAGCAATCTTTACAATATGGTCTTTAGTAGATTATTTCTTGAAATTTAAGAAAGATATAAATGTTGAGGAATAAAAGGCTAATAATAAAAGCTTATAAAGTGAAAAAATACTTTATAAGCTTTTTCTTATACATATTATTGTACTATGTTTTTATAGTTGTTTTTTTGTATATTTTTTTGATATAATACTCAAAAAAAATAAAAAAGCATATACTATCTGTAAAGAAGGAGGATAAAATGAATAGATTATTTACATCAGAAAGTGTAACAGAAGGTCATCCAGATAAATTATGTGACTATATATCAGATAGTATTTTGGATGAATATTTAAAAATAGATAAAGATTCTAGAATTGCTTGTGAAACAGTAGCTTCAAAGGGTGAAATAATTGTAACTGGTGAGATAACTTCAAAAGCAAAAGAAGTTAATATAGAAAAAATTGTAAGAGATGTTATAAAGGAAGTTGGATATGGTGATGAAAATATAGATATTGATCCTAATAAATGTAAAGTTCATGTTAATATTTCTAAACAATCACCAGATATTGCAAGTAAAGTTGATAAATCTTTAGAACAAAGAAATAGTGAAGATATTATTTCAAAGGGAGCAGGTGACCAAGGGATAATGTTTGGATTTGCTTGTGACGAAACTAGTGAATTAATGCCACTTCCAATTATTCTTGCCCATAAACTGTCTAAAAGATTAACTGAAGTTAGAAAGAAAGAAAAACTAGATTATTTAAGGCCAGATGGAAAAACTCAAGTAACGGTAGAATATAACGAAGATGGAGTTTTAAGGGTAGATACTATTGTAGTTTCTACACAGCATAACCCGGATATAGATTTAGATATTTTAAGGAAAGATATTAAAGAAAAAGTTATTGAAACTGTTATACCTCATGAGTTATTAGATAGAAATACTAAGTATTATATAAATCCTACTGGAAGATTTGTTATAGGTGGTCCGCTTGGAGATAGTGGTTTAACTGGTAGAAAAATTATTGTAGATACATATGGAGGATATTCAAGACATGGTGGAGGGGCCTTTTCTGGAAAAGATCCAACTAAAGTAGATAGATCAGCTTCATATATGGCAAGATTTTTAGCAAAAAATATAGTTGCAAATAATTTAGCTAAGAAGTGTGAGATAGAGATGTCTTATGCAATTGGAGTAGCTAAACCTATTTCATTATTTTTAGAAACATTTGGTACTGCAGTAATATCTGAAGATGAAATTATACGAAAAGTGAATGCTAAATTTGATTTAACACCAAGTGGAATAATTAATTATTTAAACCTTCAAAATCCAATATATAGAAAAACTACTAATTATGGTCATTTTGGAAAAGATTATTTATCTTGGGAAAATATAATAGATTTATGATATAATAATAGTATTATAGAAAAAGTGAGGTTTTTATATGTTAGAAAGAATAGAAGTTTTATGTCATAGTAGTATTGTTATTAGAAAAGATAAAGTGATATATTTTGATCCTTTTAAAATAGAAAATAGCTACAATGATGCAGACATTATATTTATAACACATTCTCATTATGATCATTTCTCACCTGAAGATATAAATAAGGTAAGAAATAGAGATACTGTTATTGTTTTAACTAAAGATTTAAGAGAAAATGCTATAAAGTTAGGATTTTTAGAGGAAAAAATTATTGAAGTAGTTCCAAATAAAAGCTATTTAGTAGAAGGATTAGAAGTACATACTATACCAGCATATAATATAGACAAAGATTTTCATAGAAAAGAAAATGATTTTGTAGGCTATATTATAACCATTGGAAATATTAGATATTATATTGCTGGAGACACAGATATCAATGAAGATAATAAAAGGGTTAAGTGTGATGTAGCTTTTCTTCCAGTACGGAGGAACATATACTATGGATTATAAAGAGGCTGCAGAGTTAGGAAATATTATAAAACCACAAATAGTAGTTCCAATACATTATGGCTGTATAGTCGGAAGTAAAGAAGATGCAAATATGTTTTGTAAGTTGATAAGTCGTGATATAGAGTGTAATATATTGATTGAATAATTATTATTTGTATATTAAAGGAGGCTAAATAGTAAAATGTACCCTTTGTCAAGGACTAAATAAAAAAGTGTGAGGTTCTAGTCAATGGCTTCAAATAGATGATTTCGGTATTGTACCGGAGTCATCTTTTTTAGATTCCACTGATATCTATAATTATTATAATATTCAATATAGTCTTTTATTTCGTTACATACATCTCTAAAAGTAAAACAAGTATCTAAATTTAATTCATCTTTCATATGCCCAAAATAAGATTCTTGAGGAGCATTATCCCAACAGTTTCCTCTTCTAGACATTGATTGCCTTATATTGTATTTTTTTAATAAATTATGAAATTTTGGACTTGTATAATGAACTCCTTGATCAGAATGAATTATGACATTTTCATTTAATACTATATGTCTTTTACGATGTAATTTTTTTACCGTTTCTAATGAAATATCTAAAGTCATGTTCTCACTTATATAATAATCAAGTATTTCGTTAGTTTCAGCATCTTTTATAGTTGATAAATAGCATTTTTTGTTATTACCATAAAATAAATCCTTTTGGTCTTTATTATCTCTTTCAATTCTTTTATTTTCATTTTTTAAATAATTATAATAACCTGATTTGTA
>CALXJF010000021.1 GCA_944388575.1 uncultured Clostridia bacterium | reverse complement strand
TTCAAATGTATTTTCTTTTGTTTTGGTAATACTAAATTTGGAATATAATAATCTCCTTGTCTTACATATTCTATTCCCGTTTTTTCATCAATAAATCTTTCTTTTAATTCTTTGTTCTCCATAATTTTTAAATCTCCTCTCAATTTTTAAATTTTAATTGTTATTATAAAATCAAAAAAAGATGACATTGTATTATTATTTTTTACAATTCATCTTTTAAATATGTGAAAATTTTATTTTTACTAAATTGTTGTTAGGAGGAAACCTTTGCTATTACTACATTTTATTTTTTCGTCATAAGAGAACAAAATTGTTATTACTAGTACTATTAAGCTTATTCCTTTCTTGTTTTTATTTGACTTTTTCATATAAAACCTCCTAATATAATATTATGTATCTAAATTAGATTAACTCAATTTTTATTATAATTCATTTTTTTCTTTTTGTACACAACATTTTTGTTGTTTTTAATCTGTTTTATTCTTCATTTATGTATATTAAACATGTAAAGATACTTTAGTTTAGCATTTATTTTTTTGTTTTTACATTGTAAAAACAAATTACATATTGTATACATAATCTGTTTCTTTATTATTCTTTTCTTTTAAGATTTTTTTATACTAAAACAATAAATTTAAATATAAAAAAAGAAGTGATTAACACCTCTTTTTATGTTTGCTCAAAAGTAGTATCACTACTACCATTATTATATGAATGCTGAATTGCTTCCTCAATTTTAGCATCTAATTCGTCATGGCTTTCATTTTGAGATAAAACCATTTCACTAAGTAATATATCCTTAGCAGTATTTAGCATTTTCTTTTCTCCAATTGAAAGTCCTCTTTCAAGATGTCTATGAGATAACTCTCTTACAACTTCTGCAACTTCTAATATATCACCTGATTTTATTTTATCGATATTTAAATTATATCTCTTACTCCAATTAACATCATGTACATATGGATCTTTAGGTTTCTCTAAAACTTCAAAAACTTTACTAGATACATCTTTATCAGAAACCTCTCTAATTCCTACATTTTCTACTTTAGAAGTAGGAACCATTAATTTCATTCCACCAACAGGCATTTTAATTATATAATAATCTTCAACATTACCTAACATTTCTTTTTCTTCAATTGCTTCAATTGTTCCTGCTCCGATGCATTGGATATACTACTTTGTCCCCTATATTAAACATGGCTTATCCCTCCTTGTCAAGTTCAATTTAATACATTAATATTATACCACAATTTTGCTAAAAAGTAAAGTTAAAAACAACTTTTTTAAGTAAATCTTTATATACTATATCCCTTTAATATGTACTGTTCTTGTAATCTTCTTAATGATTGATTTATAATTTTGGCTCTTACTTCGCCAACTCCTTCAACATCATCTAGTTCATCAATTGTAGCAGAACAAACTCCCTGTAAAGAGCCAAAAGCCTCCACTGTTTTATCAATAATTGATGCTGGCATTTTAGGAATTTTACTAAGAATCCTATACCCTCTAGGAGATACATTTAAATCTAAAATATTATTATCTATTTCATATCCAAGTAGTTTTATAATCTTTTCTACATTAACTAAATCTTTTTTATCCAATTTTCTTATACTCTTTAAAATTTTTTCAGCACTATCAGGAGATTTTTGCGACATCATATAATCTCTTATAATCTTTTTTTCTTCAGATTCAACATTTGCTATTAATTCTTCCAGTTGCATATTTACAATTCTTCCTTCTGTTCCAAGTTCTATAATATTTCTTTTTACTTCTGCTTCCATTCTCATTATAAGTTCACTTCTATATATGGTGTTAGCAACAGTTTCTAAAGATACAATATCATCAAATTCGTGTTCACTAAGAAGATTTAACATATTATCAAAAACTGACTTATATTTTTCAAGTGCTTCAAGCATTTGATTTGCTCTCATAAGTACAGAAGCAATATCATTTATGACATATCTAAAATCACCCTTAAAAACAGTAATAATTCCTCTTCTTTGAGAAATACATATAACTAGCTCATTTGTTTGTTTAGCAACTCTTTCCGCAGTTCTATGCCTTGTCCCTGTTTCATAGGTTTTTATTTTATGATCAGGTACTAGCTGTACATTTGCCATTAATATCTTTTTAATATCTTTACTTATAACTATAGCACCATCCATTTTAGCAAGTTCATATACATTTGCTGGCGTAAAATCTTGATCTATCCTAAATCCACCATCAACTAAATCTAAAAATTCTTCACTAGAACTTATTGCAATAAGAGCTCCAGTTTTTGCTTTTAATATATTATCTAATCCTTCTCTTAAGACAGTCCCTGGTGCTATTATTTTTAAAATATCAAGAATTTCCTCTTGTCCCATCTCTTCCTTCCTCCTATTTTAATATATATGCAATAGCTTCATCAATAGTAGATATTCCAATCAGTTTTATTTCCTCATCTACACAATCTTTTTTTAAATTGTTCATCTGCTTTTTATTACCAACTATATTTTTATATCCCATTTTAGTTATCTCTTTAACTCTTTTTTCTAAATTACTTATACTTCTTATTTCGCCAGTTAAGCTTATCTCTCCTATAAATATAGTTTTATTATCAATCACTTTATTTTTATATGTTGATACAATAGCCATTGCAACAGCTAAATCAACTGCTGGTTCATCAACTTTCATACCACCAACAACATTAACATATATATCTTGATTTCCAAGATTAATATTACATCTTTTTTCTAATACAGCAAGTATCATATTAAGTCTATTAAAATCTATGCCATTAGCCATTCTTCTTGGAATGTTATAATAAGAATGAGAAGTTAAAGCCTGAATCTCAAGAAGTATTGTTGAAGTACCCTCAACTGTTGCTACTAAAGCTGTACCAGGTAAATTGTTAATTTCATCGGATAAAAATAATTCACTCATATTTTTTACTTCAACTAATCCTACATCTTGCATATCAAAAATACCAATTTCATTTGTTGATCCAAATCTATTCTTAACGCCTCTAACTATCCTATGTGAAAAAAATCTTTCTCCCTCTATATACAAAACTGTATCAACCATATGCTCCAAAATTCTCGGACCTGCGATAACTCCATCTTTTGTAACATGTCCAATAACAATCACTGTTATTCCTTTTCTTTTAGCTATATACATAAGTCTACCAGTTACTTCTTTAACTTGCGAAACACTTCCTGGTACTGATGATATATCTTCATCATACATTGTTTGTATTGAATCAATTATACAAAATTTAGGAGAATTAGAATCAATCTTTTCCTCTACTTGTGATATATTAGTCTCACTTAAAAATAATATATCCTCTGATTTTACATTTAGCCTATCCGCCCTTATTTTTATCTGCACATCTGACTCTTCTCCGTGAAACATATAATACTTTACCATGCTTACTTAAATTATTACAAATTTGCATAATAAGAGTAGATTTTCCTATTCCAGGTTCTCCACCAATCAAAGTTAAAGATCCTTCAACAATTCCACCACCTAAAACCCTATTTAATTCGTTATATCCAGTATCTATTCTTACAGTTTTTGATACAACTATATCATTTAATTTTTTCACCTCTGATTTATTATCAAAAGTGGCAGAAAAACCTTTAGCTTGTCCTACAGATTTACTAGCTTTTTTATTTATTTTTTCCTCTACAAAGGTATTCCAATTATTACAACCAGGACATTTGCCTAACCACTTTGCAGATTCATATCCACATTCCTTACAAAAAAATACAACACTTGAAGCCATACAACACCTCTAATTTAAATTAAATTTATTTTATCTATCCAATCACTTAATATATTTTTTGATATATTTAAATTTCCTTTACCTTTAGCTAAACTTAACTCCTTTTTTCTCATACCATGATAATCACTTCCACCAGAGATATATAAATTATTATTATTACAAAAATCAACCAGATATTCTGTCTGCTCTTTTTTAAAATGACTATAATGGCATTCTATCCCGTCAATATCATAATTATTAACAAGAACATCTAATATATTTAAAGAGTCCTTACCATATATAAATATATGAGGAATAAATACTAATCCTCCTGCGTCTTTTATTAATGAAATTACTCTATCACAAGATGGTATAAAATCATCACTTTTTACGTAAAAAGGGCTTTCAGGATTAGACATACATCTTCTATAAAATAAAGTATCATCCTCCCAAATCCTCTCATCTGTTATAAATCTTTTATTTTTTATATTCTTTTTCATTTCCGAAAAAAGATAGCTACTTCCATATCTAAATGAATTATCATAAGTTTCTAATACATCTTCTGCAACATCCACTCCAATCTCCTTAAAGTTATTAAAGAGTCTTTTAGTTTCTATTTCATCTTTTTCTTTATATGAAATATATAATTCTTTACATTTAGCATTTATATAATCAGTATTAACGCCGTATCCTAATAATTCTATTGGAATTTTATTTATAACAGTTCTAAGTTCAACTCCTGGAATTATCTTACCACTATAATAATCTGAAATATTTATCTTTTTTAACTCATCATAAAAATAGCAGTTATCATGATCAGTTATAGATAAATATTCCAGATTATTTTCTTCTGCCTTCTTTAGTATAGATACTAAGTCATCTGAACCATCAGAAAACTTAGTGTGAACATGTAAATCAATCAAACTACTATTCACCTCTCTTAAATAAAACTAAATTTATATAAAATCTCATAAAATTATTGTTAGTTTTTTAATCTATATTAAATGTTAAAGTTTGTAAATTGTTTATCCTTTTAAAATCTTTATTTAAAATTCTAGAAAATGAACGAATAACACCATTATGAGTTACTACAAGAACTTTCCTATCATTATAATTTTCTTTTAACATATTTAAAAAATCTATAACCCTATTATCAAGTTCAGTAATCGACTCACCATTTGGTGGTGTATGATTATTATCTAAAAATAACTTCTTATCTACATTAATACTTGTCCCCTCAAACTCTCCCATACATCTTTCTATCAATCTTTCATCATATATTGTTTTAATATCAGATACTAAAATTTTTGCTGTATGCCTTGTTCTTTCTAAAGGTGAACAAAAAACTATATCAAAATCTTTAGGAAAACTCTTTGATATTTCAATTGCATCTTTTATCCCCTTTTCACTTAATTTTGTGTCAATTCTTCCTTGATATAATTTCTTTCTATTATATATAGTTTCTCCGTGACGAATTAAAGTTAATTCTATAATAACTAATCCCTCCTAATTATAATTTATTCCTAAATTAATATAACTTCATTTAAAATACTTAATCTATTTAAAAACAAATCAATATACTTATACTATTTAATGGTGGAGGTGGTGAGAATTGAACTCACGTCCGAAAATCCATTTATATAACTTTCTCCGAGTGCAGTAAACGTTTACATCTTATAACTATACTCTAACATTTACAAAACCATATAGTTACGTGGTTAAAAAATACCCTCTAATACTTAACCAAATATTAGATTTGTTAGCTAGATACATCGATGCCTTTAAAATTTCTCTAGCAAAAATATTAAAGACACGGCTACAAAATTAAGCAGCCATTACTAATTCATTATTATTAGCGTTTATTTTTAACTCTCGTTTTTATAGTGGCCAACGAGAATCCACTACTCGCTTATTATATAACCAAGATAACCGTCGAAACCTTACACCCCCATATAATATATATTATACCACAATTAATGGTAAAATTAAAGATTTTTTTATAAATTTAGTGTATACATTATATTATATTATTATTGACTTATTTTTAATATAGTGATATATTTATAAAAAATTTTAAACTTTATATAACTATTATAAGGAGGATAAATAATGAACAGTAGATTTCTATATAAAAAATCTGATGTAGAAAATGTATTAATAAAAGGTTTTACATATGGATTATTAAAATTAAAAGATAAATCTGTTTTAGATATAGATGATTTATCTACAATTTTACACTACACTATATTAAAATTTGTACAAAAATGTGAAACTGATGAAATGTTAAATCTTACACAAGAATTTAAGAACACATTCTCAGAAGTCCAAAACCACTATAATAAAAATTGTTTTTTAAAACCTAAATCTGATTCATATAAAAAATACATATATGCCCCTTTTCAGTTTATTGATTTAATAGCTTTAAACATAGGAAAATATATTCCTTCAACAAACCTTACTTTTAAGTCTATAAATAAATTTGAAAGAATTTTAAAAGATACAATAAATTGTTATCACGAACAAAACATGAAAAACTATGTAACAATTAGAGAAATGAAAAATCATATGATGCTTTATTTTATGTCAAAAATTAATGTATAAAATATATAAACAATCACCCTTATCAATTAGGATAAGGGTGATTAATACTATTTATACAAATCAAAACTTTCTTCTGAAAATACCCGATTTGTTTCTTCAGATTTAAAGCCACAATAATCTAAAATTTCTTTTAAATCACTTGGTCCACTACCATTATATCCAGAAGTAAGGCCATAAACACTAATATGCAACCTATCATAGTAAAGCTGTAAAGTCCATTTTTCTGGCGGATCATTTTCATCATTTAATCTCTTTCTATTATACCGTATCTCTACTTTTTTTAATACATAGTGATTTAATGTCAAATCACATAAATACTTAAATAATTCCACGGTTTCATAAGTAGTCTCTGCTTTGATATGCATTTCTATCATTATATTACCTCCAATAAATTTATCTTGAATTAAAAAAACTACTAATATAGTATATCACTTAATATATATTATGTCAACATTTTTTTGTAAAAAATATAGAGATACTATCACATATCTCTATACTTAAATCAATATTATTCCATCTCAGCAGTAGCACCAGCAGCTTTTAAAGCTTCTACTAATTTTTCTGCTTCTTCCTTTGGCATATTTTCTTTTACTGTCTTTGGAGCAGAATCTACAACTTCTTTAGCCTCTTTAAGACCTAAACCAGTTGCTTCTCTAACTGCTTTTATAACAGCTATTTTTGTAGCTCCAGCATCCTTTAATACAACATTAAATTCAGTTTTTTCATCTGCAGCAGCAGCTCCACCAGCAACTGGTCCAGCAGCAACAACTGCAGCAGCAGCACTTACTCCAAATTTTTCTTCGATTGCTTTAACTAAGTCAGCAAGTTCAATTACAGATAATTTTTCAATTTCTTCAATTAATTTTTCTATTTTTTCCATTTTTAAATCCTCCTAAAATAAATAAATTTATGCATTTTCTTCTTGTTTTTGCTTTACTTGATCTAGAACAACTGCAAGATTACGTATATTTCCAAGTAATGCAGATGCAAGCATAGCATATAATGTATCTTTTGATGGTAAACTTGCAAGCTTCTTAACTTCTTTAATATCAATAACTTTACCATCCATTATTCCCATTTTAATTTTATAAAAATCATTATCTTTGGCATAATCATTAACAATTTTAGCTGGAGCAACATAGTCATCATAACTTACTACAACTGCTGTTGGCCCTTCTAAACTTCCTTCAAATCCTTCAATTTTTGCTTCCTTTAAAGCATAAGAAATTGTAGAATTCTTTACTACCATATATTCATTTTGAGCATTTCTTAGCTCACTTCTTAACTTTGTATCATCTAAAACAGAGATACCTCTATATTCTGTTAATATGATCATTTTTGCTTTTTTAAATTTATCGGCAAGTTCTTCAACTTTTGCTTTTTTGGCATCTAATATTTTTTGACTTGGCACTTTTTATGACACCTCCTTTAAATTATAAAAAGTTCCTGCAAGACACCTACCTCCAAGGCATTTAGTATCTATACAGAAACTTATTCCGTTCATAATATAAATACCTCGGTAGGATTTATGGATTTACTCCACCTACTGTCTTGGGTTTATTTTTATTCCAGCTCCCATTGTTGTTGATACAGCAATAGATTTAAGGTATGTACCCTTTGCAGCCGCTGGTTTAGCTTTAATTATTGTATCAAGTAAAGCATCATAGTTTTCTTTTAATTTCTTACTACCAAAAGAAACTTTACCAATTGGACAGTGTATAACATTATTTTTATCTAATCTATACTCTATTTTACCAGCTTTAATTTCTGATACAGCTTTAGTAACGTCCATTGTTACAGTTCCTGATTTTGGATTTGGCATAAGACCTTTTGGTCCAAGAATTTTAGCAATTTTTCCAAGAGAAGCCATCATATCAGGAGTTGCAACGATAACATCAAATCCAAACCAATTCTCACTTTGGATTTTTTGTATCATGTCATTATCCCCAACAAAATCAGCTCCAGCTTCTTTTGCTTGCTCTGCTTTTTCCCCTTTTGCCAAAACTAAAACTTTCTTTGTTTTACCAGTTCCATTTGGAAGTACCATAACACCTCTAACTTGTTGATCAGCTTGTTTTCCATCTACACCAAGTTTAATATGCATCTCTAATGTTTCATCAAATTTTGCTTTAGGCATTTTTAATGCAAGCTCAATAGCCTCCATTGAATCATATAATTTGCCTTTTTCAACTAATTTAGCTGCTTCACACATTCTTTTGCTCATTCTTTTTCCCCCCTTTGGTTATAACGAACAATATTGTTCTCCCATAATTAACCTATAACTTCGATCCCCATTGATCTTGCTGTACCTTTTATAATAGATACTGCTGTCTCAAGTGATGATGCATTTAGGTCTTTCATTTTTATTTTTGCAATTTCTTCTACTTGTGCAAGTGTAACTTTTCCAACTTTTTCTTTATGTGGTTTTCCAGATGCTTTGTCTATTTTAGCAGCTTGCTTTAATAATACTGCAGCAGGTGGAGTTTTTAATACAAAATCAAAAGTTTTATCTGCATATACAGTAAGTACTACTGGAAATACCATTCCAGCATCTTTAGCTGTTTGTTCATTAAAAGCTTTACAAAATTGCATTATATTTATTCCAGTTGGTCCAAGTGCAGGTCCTACTGGAGGTGCTGGGTTAGCTTTACCAGCTTGTATTTGTAATTTTACTACATGAGTTACTTTCTTTTCAGCCATCATTTTCACCTCCTTAAAATAGGATATTATATATAAATATACAAAAGTATATTTTTAACTAAATTATGTATAACTACTTAGACTTTTTGAATTTGATTAAATTCTAAATCTACAGTGGTTTCTCTTCCAAACATAGATACTTTAACTTTAACTCTCTTTTTATCTTTGAAAATATCTTCAATAACAGCAGGATAATTGTAAAAAGGTTCTGTTATAATTCTTACACTATCTCCCACTTCAAAATCAAGATTTATTATGTCGTCTATACCAAGAGTTTGCATTTCTTTTTCTGTCAGAGGTAACGGTTTATCTCCAACGCCTACAAAATTAAATATACCTTTTATGCTTTTTACGACATACCACGTTTCATCTGTCATAACCATTTTTACCAAAACATAACCTGGAAATACTTTTTTTATTGATGTTTTTTGCTTTCCATCTTTTATCTCTATTTCTTCTTCCATAGGTATAATTATCTCTTGTATCTTATCTTGTAGGCCTCTATTTTCAACAATTTTTTCTAGAGTTGCTTTTACTTTATTCTCGTATCCTGAATAAGTATATACAACATACCAATGAGCTACATCAGCTATGTTTTCTTTTTCCAAAACATCTCAACTCCTTACATTTATATATTAGCCTAATTTATTTCCTATCAAATTCCATAATTTTTCATCGAAAAATTCTAAAATCATATCTGCTCCAAGAATTACAACAGCAAATGCAAGAACTAATAATAAAACTAATACTGTATTATTAATTAATTGATTTTTTGTAGGCCATACTACTTTTTTTAATTCAGCTTTTACACCTTTTATAAATCCCTTTGCCATTTTTTAAGCCACTCCTTATTTTTATTTTGTTTCTTTATGCATTGTATGCTTTCCACAAAATTTACAGAATTTCTTTACTTCTATTCTATCTGGATTATTTCTTTTATTCTTCTCTGTTTCATAATTTCTTTGTTTACATTCTGTGCATGCCATTGTTATATTTTCTCTCATAAAAAAACACCTCCACGTTACTTATTTTCATGTATGCTTATTAATTTTAACATAAAAAAAAAAAGATGTCAAGAAAATGACATCCTTTTATGTAAAAAAGTAAATATATTAATGTTATTTTTACTTAACCTCTTCAAACCATTGTTTTTCTTTATCTGTAAAATCAGCTCCATCCTTTAATGCCAATCTACCATTTTTTATAACTAACTTTCCATCATACTCAGTACCTTTTATACTTGTTATAACTTCATTACCTATAGTTTCAGTATTTGTTTCGCTATAACTTTCAACACTAAAGTTCTCATTATTATTTGACGCATCCAATTTTTTTTGATTCAAATACATATCAAGTTCGTCCATAAAAGTAGATATACTTTGTTTGAATTTTACCTCTTCAGCTCTACTTTCAACTTTACTATCTCTGGTTTCCAAAATAACTGCTCCTATTAATATAGCTGCTACAATTATAGTTATAATTAATACTATTAAGCTGATTCCGCTCTCTTTTTTTGATAATATATTCATAAGTCATCCTCCTAAAAAATATAACTATTATATATATAATGCATATCTAAATCCGTAATAAGTAACATTGCTATTTATAAAATCTCTTCTTAATATCCCAAATCTATGATTTAAACCTATACAACCGCCGCCTCTTATAACATATTGATTCGAATTATTTCTTTCTGTTGTTATTTCATCAGTATTTCCGCTTAAATCATAAATATTATTTAAAGAATAATCTTCACTTGAACCAGTATTTTTATAACCATTTGAAGTATAATCATCAACATCAAAGTTTCCTATACTAAGTAATTTATATGAATTAACATTATCTTTTTCAACTATCATATAATCCATATCTTTATTAATTTTTGAATTAGTGTCATATATCCACTTACAAGTTATATCCCACATATATCCAGTTACAAGAGTTGCTTTAAAGTTAGGAAATGCATTCGCCATTGAAGTCATTACACCTGATATTCCGTTATCATCTGGTCTTGCATTAAATGGTTTTGCTCCTTTGATTACAGATGGATAATTGTAATAATTATTATATTGTACATTAGAACTTGAAGCCTCAAATCTGCCTATATAAAATCCACCATATTTTACTATACTATCTTTTTGAGACTCACCTACAGTGTCTATATAGTCTGTAGGTTCATCAGTAAATCCATTATAATATCTTCTATATTCTTCTTCTGATTTTACAGGTACCCAAACAAACTGACTTCCTTTTTGATATGTACCTGTATTACATTGTATAACAAACCCTTCATTTATATTATTAAGTTTTTTACCATTTTCTTCTACTATACTATATCCAGATGGTACATAAGGTTGGTTCCATGCTGACTCTTCTTTATTTTCAGTATACCCAAACTTAATTCCTCCAACTTCCTTAACTTTTTCTATTACAGTAGCATTATCTCCATTATATACCAAATTACCACCTAAAACATAAAACTCATCTTCAGAAAAACCGGCTTTGGCTATAGATGGTATTATACTTGCTAACTCTGATGAACTTTTATTTATATCAGTTATACTTAAAGGTCTTTTGTACTCACTAGCATAATTAGTTTTCTCAGTTTGAAGATAATTATTCCACTCTTCTTTAATTACTGTTATATTATTTGCTAACTTAACATCCATAGCTTGACCAGAAATATTCTCATCTCTTGCTCTTAGTACTACAGCACCTATTAAAATCAAAGCTACAGCAACTGTAATAATTAAGACAATTAAACTTATTCCATTTTTTTTCATAAATCAACACCTCTTAAATTAAATATACTCACAATATAATATTACCACATAAAAAAATAAAGTCAACACATTGCTTTTTTTAGACAAAATATTAAATTTAGATATTAAATAAAAAAGATAAACATAAAGCAATCATTTATGTTTATCTCAGACCGTTTTTATTCTTTTTAAATGTTCTATAATATTACAACTCAACATCTTTTATATCTTTTTCATCAAAATCATATTTCCGTACACTATGTAATCTTTCTAATTCTTCTTCAACCTCTTCATTAGTTAAATATCCATAACCAATTCTATATCTTAAAGATATAGGAAGTATTCTATTTACCTCTTTATATAATTCATCATTTCTCATAACAATTCTTCCTCCTTTACAATAATTATTGTAATCCTAATTTTTTAATAAAAATATTATAATTAATTTATAATAATATGTCAATCTTTTTTTAAAACATTTTTTCCCTCATATTATAAAATAAATGTTGTTGAACAATTCCAGCATAATTACCAAAATTATTTTTAGCGTATTCCAAAATATCTTTCTTTTTCATTTTACCTTTAGTCTCTTTAAAATATAATACAGACATAACTCTCTCTACCCACACATCTATTGGAAATACTTCACTTCTATTACACGAAAAAAGTAATATACAATCTGCCACTTTAGGACCGACACCCTTTAAGTTTAATAACTCTTCCCTTAAAGTTAAAGTATCTTTTTCTTTTATTTTATTAATATCTAACTTACCATTTAATATATCATGTACTGTACTATATATATATTTATCTCTAAAACCTACTCCACATTTCCTATATTCTTCAATTGTTACGTCTTTTAATTCTTCTGGTGTAGGAAATAAATAATATTCTTTATCTTCAAAACATATTCTTTTTCCATATCTTTTAGATATCTCTTTAACAGATTTAGATATTCGTGGTATATTATTGTTAGCAGAGATAATATATGATATTAAAGTTTCAAAAAAGTCTTGATTTAAAATTCTAATTCCAGAAGTATTGCTAAGTGCCTCTTTAACATGACTATCAAATTCAATAATCTTTGCCTCAATATCTTCATAATTTGTATTGAAATCAAAATAATTTCTTACCACTTCTTCTAGACTATCTGTATTATTACTATAAACAAATATTTTATTTTCTTTTTGTTTAACTTTTAAAACTCTATCTTTTACAACACCCATATATGTATTTTCTTCACTAGACTTAACTTCCCATCTAAAACATTGTCCACATTCTAAAGTATATTTTAAATTAAAACAATCTATATCTATGCACAATTCTTCTTTTTCTCTCAAAACAATCACCCAAATAATTATAGCATTTTTTAATTATATATACAATAATTCATTGTTTTTTCAAAAAATGTTCTAAATTCACACACAAGATTATCATATTATATTGATACTATATTGCAAGGAAATGGAGGTAAAATAATGTATATTTTAAAAAATGCTTACTTATCGATTATTCGAAATAAAGGGAGAAATATTTTAATAGGAATAATCATACTTGTTATTGCTTGTGCCAGTTCGGTCACAATCGCAATAAAAAACTCAGCTAATTCTTTGATTCAATCTTATGAACAACAGTATGAAATAAAAGGAACTCTACAAATAAACCGAGATTCTTTAATAAACAACTTCGATCCAAATTCACAAGACAAAACAGAAAGTAAAAAAGAAATGATAGAACAGTTTAACAATATTGAAAATCTTACAATAGAAGATATAGAAGATTATGGGAATAGTGAGTATGTTAAAAATTACTACTATACTAATAGTATAGGTCTTAATTCTTCCAATATCGAAACTGCTACTTCAACACAACCAGAAAATAGCAATCAACAACCAAATAATATAAAAAAACCAGATAATAACTTTGAGCAAAATCAGGTTAACTCTACTGATTTTACACTTACTGGATATAGTTCATATGAAGCAATGGAGGATTTTATTAATGGCTCCTACACTATCACAGATGGTGAAGTAAGTAATGACTTTAAGAGTAACAACTGTGTGATAAACTCTGAACTTGCTACTTTAAACAACTTAAAAGTTGGAGATACTATTACTCTAATAAATCCAAATGATGAAACCAAAACCTATGATTTAACTATTAGTGGTATATTTACAGAAAATGAAAATTCAAGTGATAATAGAATGGATATGTTTAGCAAATCTGCTAATACAATTATTACTAACACTAACTTCGTAAATACTATTACAGCTGAAGATTCAACACTAATTAATAATCTAAACCCAACTTTTATCATAAAAGATAAGGATTCTATAGAAAAGTTTGAAACCGAGTTAAAATCAAAAGGATTAAGTGAATATCTTACTTTAAGTACTAATTTAGAACAAGTAGAAAGTGCAACAGATTCAATCTCAAATGTGGCTACTTTTGCGACAACCTTTCTTATAATAACTTTAGTAATAGGTTCTATTGTTTTATTTATATTAAATATGATAAATGTTCGTGAACGAAAATATGAAATAGGTGTATTAAGAACTATTGGAATGAAGAAAAGTACACTAACCCTACAATTCATTACAGAATTATTAATAGTAACAATTATATTCTTAATTATCGGAACTGGTATTGGCGCCCTAATAAGTGTTCCTACTGCAAATATGTTATTAGAAAATGAGATTAATTCAAGTCAAGAAGCAATACAAAATGTAAATGAAAATTTTGGTGGAAACATGATGCCCGGAAATAATAAGGGAAGATTTGAGAAAAATGAAATAATAAATGGTATTGCAAATGTAGAACAAATTGATTCAATAAATGCAATCGTGGATTTTAAAGTTTTATTTGAGCTTTTAGGAATTGGTATAGCTCTAACTCTGATAAGTAGTTTAGCTTCAATGATAAGTATTCAAAGATTTTCTCCACTTACAATACTAAAAGAAAGGTCGTGATAAAATGAGTATATTAAAACTTGAAAATGTATGTTATAGATATAGTGATGCTGACAAAGATGATTACGTTCTAAAAGACATTTCTTATGAATTTGATTTAAATAAAATGTATGCAATCAAAGGAAAAAGTGGTAGTGGAAAAACTACTCTTCTTTCTTTAATTAGTGGACTTGAAAAATGTGAAGAAGGAAACATTTATTTTGAAAATAAAAATTTAAAAAATATGGATCTAGATAAATATAGAAATACTAACATTGGTATTGTATTTCAATCATTTAACTTACTCCCTCATTTAACAGCTATTGAAAATATAATACTTTCTATGGATATTGGAAAAATTAAAGAAACAGATAAAAGAAAAAAAGCAATAGAATTACTAAAAAACGTTGGACTTAATGAAGAAAAAGGAAATAGACGTGTATTAAAACTTTCTGGCGGTGAACAACAAAGAGTAGCAATAGCAAGAAGCTTGTCATATAATCCCAAACTAATACTAGCAGATGAACCTACTGGCAATCTAGATAAAGATACAGAAAATGATATATTAGATATATTTAGAAGACTATCACATGAGGATAAAAAATGTATTATAATTGTAACTCACTCGGATAATGTAGCTAATAATGTTGATATCGTATTCGATTTAAAAAGATTTAATAATAAGATTTAAATTAAAAAGTAGTTGAAATCACAAAATTTTCAACTACTTTTAATTTGTTAAGTAAATTTAATTAACACTTTTTTTGTCATTTATCAAATACGTATTAAAGTTTCATCTAATCTAAATAAATCGTCTTCATTTGGATGATTTAATGCTTCATTAAAGTTATTTATAAATTTTTTTAATTCTTTTATGTTTTTATTTTTTTTCAAATCTTTCAAATATCTTTCTTTAATTTCATTCTGCATTTTTCCTTGACAATAATAATACCCTATTATTTCATTTGTATTATTAATATACTTTTTGGTATTATCAAAAATTTCTTTATAATATTCTTTAGTATTATCAAATCCACAAGTTCCAAAAATAAATACCTTTTTATTATTAATTTTTTTGCAAAACTCTTTTATTTTATCCGAACAACATTTATTAACAGTGTACGAACCTATAAATACTATATCTGCTTTAGTAATATCTTGAGTTATATCTCCATAAGATATCACATCGTTATATTTACAAGCTTTTCTTATTTCCTGAGCTAACATTTCTGTATTACCAGTTATACTATCATATACAATAGATATTTTCATATTCCCCTCCATATATACATCATATTTAATAACTATTAATTAGTATAACACATGTTTTATATTTTTCAAAGTTTTCTTTTCCTAAAATAATCAAAAAAATAAGGTTATTTAACTTAACCTTACCATACCTTACCATTTTTATATAATTACATTTTAAAATTATTATTAAAATCTGTACTATAAATAAAAGATTGACTTGATATAGTAACAAATTTTATTGAAAAAATATCACAATATAGTAAATTGTTATCTTGAACCGACCTTAGTACAATATAACTTGCTCCAACCTCTAATAATATTCCCGTTCTATCTTCTAAATAATTTGTTCCAATTAAAAATTCTACTTTTACTAATCTACCAATATGTTTTCTTAAAAAAGCTGGTGTATATATACTATTTTTTAAACTTTCTGGTATATCTTGATTATTATTTAAAATTGATTCTTCATTCTCCATAAAATTCCTCCTTTATCTATGTACTATTATATTTGGAAGTTGGTCTAAAAAAACAGTGCTTATTAATCATTGTATGAAATATACCTGAGCCATTTTTAGGAAAATATTGCATACATTTACTATTTCCTGGGTTCATAAACCATAAACATGTACCAACTTCATTTAATTTATTACCACTTATAGCCCAATCTGCAATATCAAAATGTATTTGTTCTGGTACTATATCATATATATTTCTTGGATTTGGTTTATTATTTATTGTTTGAACTGCACAAGTAAATTGATTTTCCTGTAATATTATATTACGTATATTTCCACCCTCAGATATTCTAAAATATTCTCCTGTTTGTACTGTTACACGGTTCATAACAACAGAAGCAACAGCTTTCATACCGTTTTCCCCTTCTCCACCAGCTTCGCAAACAATAAGACGAGCAAATAATTCTCTATCTGAAAGTGACATTACTTTTTTAAACCTCCATTTAAATAAAATTTTGTATATAACTAATATATTTATATATTTAAATAATATGATAATTTTTTATAAAAAAATATCAATTAAATACTATATATCTTTATATATGTTATTATATGTTATTTTTCATTATTTTTTATAATACTATATTCTATATGATTATTTAATGATATAATAAAATTATTAAAATATTTTTAATTTTAGAATTATTAAAAACTTTATGAAAGGAGATGATATAAAATGAATAGAATTACTTTAATAACTTATTTTAAAAAAGAAGAATTAAATAAAATATATGAAAATATAAAATATGTGAATTATCATTTATGCAAGTTTCCTTATGGCATAAATGATAATAAAAGATATAAACTTGATAATTTACCCTATTATTTTACGATATTTGCTACTAATAAAGAGAATGAAACTAAATTATTAAAAATTGCAAATAAAATAAAAATAACAAAAATAAATTTAAAAATAAATGAAATAAAAGTAATGAATAGAAAAAACAATAGTTATGTATTATATCTTGGAATTGAAAATAATAATTATATGAAAAAACTACAAAAATTATTTTATGAAGAATTCCATGAAGAAAACTTTACCCCATTTTATCTTGAATTTAACGAGTTAGCTTTATTTGATTATCCAGGAAATATAATAACAACAATTAAAATTTAATTATACTAAATAAAAAAAGGACATAATAATAAAATGTAAAAGAATACTCGGTACATTAAAACTATTTATATTATACAAATAAAATTATAGGAGATGAAAAAAATGCATAATTTAAAAGAAGATGTTGATGTATTTAAAATGTATAGTAATTATAGTAAATTACCTAAAGATGAATTTTTAAAAAAGAATAAATTTAGTGAAAATGGACTTTCAAAGCAAAATATTGAAAGTAATTTACGTAATTTTGGATTAAATGAAATTAAACAATCTAAACCCAAAAAATGGTATCATTATTTTTTTGAAAGTTTACTTACACCATTTAATTGTATATTAATCGGAATATCAATTATTCTTATATATACAGATATTTATTTAGCAGAAGTACCAAGCTACGCAAACATTATTGTAATAGCAATTTTAGTCATAGCTAGTACTTTGTTAGATTTTTTTGAATCTTATAAATCTAATAAAGCTGCTGAAAAATTAAAAGAAATGGTTGCAACAACTGCAACAGTTATAAGGGATGGTAAAAAATTAGAAATTCCTGTAAAAAATATAACATTTGGGGATATTATTTTATTATCAGCAGGGAGTATGATTCCAGCCGATTTAAGAATAATTGAATCTAAAGATCTATATGTAGGACAATCATCATTAACTGGTGAATCAGATAGTGTAAAAAAAACAGTTGAATTAATAGATTCCGAAAATACTTTAGAAAATATTGGAGATTTAGATAATATATGCTTTATGGGGACAAATGTAATATCAGGTTCTGCCAAAGGCGTTGTTATAAAAACAGGTGATTCAACATATTTTGGAAAAATTGCTCATACAGTCAACTCAGGAAAAGAAAAAACAGCTTTTCAAAAAAGTATAGAAAATATAAGTAAATTATTAATACGATTTATGTTATTTATGATTCCATTAGTTTTCATCATAAATGTCCAAAAACATGATATTGTTTTAGCTTTTACTTTTGCTGTTGCAATAGCTATTTGTATAACCCCTCTACTATTACCAGTTATTTTATCTTCAAGCTTATCAAAAGGTGCAGTTAGAATGTCTAAAAAGAAAACTATAGTAAAAAAATTAGATTCTATCCAAAATTTTGGCGCTATGAATATATTATGTACAGATAAAACAGGTACTTTAACAGAAGATAAAATAGTACTTGAAAAATATTTAGATATAAATGGAAATGAAGATACAAGAATTCTAAAACATGCTCTTTTAAATTCATATTTCCAAACTGGTTTAAAAGGAAGTATTGATGAAGCTATTATAAAAAGAGCTACAGAAAATGGTATGAAGGATATAACTTATAAATATCAAAAAATAGATGAAATACCTTTTGATTTTTCACGTAGACGACTATCAATAGTTGTATCAGATGGAATAAAAAAGCAATTGATTACCAAAGGTGCAATTGAGGAAATTTTAAGTATTTGTACAATGGTTGACTATAAAGGACAAATAAGTAAACTTACTAAGGAAGTGAAAACAAATATAGAAAATTTAACTAAAAGACTAAATGAAGAAGGTCTTCGAGTAGTTGCTATATGTCAAAAAAATGATATTGAAAATATAAAAAAATTTGAAACCTCTGATGAAAAAAATATGGTTTTGTTAGGTTTTATTGGATTTCTAGATCCTCCAAAAGAAAGTTCAAAAGAATCAATAGAAAAATTAAATAATGCAGGAATAAGAGTTATAGTTCTTACTGGTGATAATGCGGAAGTAACAAGATGTGTGTGCAATAAGGTAGGAATAAACTCTAAAAATATAGTTTTAGGAAATAAAGTAGATAAACTATCAGATTTTGCATTACTAAGATTAATTAAAAAAACTAATATATTTGCTAAACTTTCACCTATACAAAAAGCTAGAATTGTAAGAATTTTAAAAGAAGATGGTAATATTGTAGGTTATATGGGAGATGGAATTAATGATAGTCCATCATTAACAAATTCTGATGTAGGTGTATCAGTAGACACTGCAGTTGATATTGCTAAAGAATCAGCAGATATCATCTTACTAGAAAAAGACTTAAATGTACTATTAGATGGTGTAACTGAAGGAAGACGTACATTTGTAAATTTAATGAAATACATAAAAATGGCAACAAGTTTTAATTTTGGAGAAGTAATATCAGTAATTATAGCAAGTGCATGTTTACCTTTCTTGCCAGAAACGCCTATACAATTATTAGTAGAAGGTTTATTATATGATTTTGGACAAATGACAATTCCATTTGATAATGTAGATAAAGAACTCTTACAAAAACCTAAAAAATTAGATATAAAAAGTCTTAAACGCTTTATGCTATTTATGGGGCCTATAAGCTCTATATTTGACCTAATTGTATTTATTTCATTATGGTTTGTTTTTATGGTAAGAGATGTTTATCATTTCCAAACAATCTGGTTTACATATAGTATTGTTTCTAATTTAGTGGGTATGCATATTATAAGAACAGCAAAAACCCCATTTATACAGAGCAATGCAAATAAAGCAGTTTATATCTCATCAGCATTACTAATTATAATAGGTATTTTAGTTCCTTTTACACCATTAGGCAATGCAATTGGTCTTGTTCCAATTGAAGCAAAATATATTTTTATGATATTTGCAGTAACCTTACTATATTGTATAGTTGCAAGTTTTGCAAAAAAAGTATACATTAAAAAATATAAAGAATGGATATAATTTATTAAAAGGAATGAATTTTTTAAACTTCATTCCTTCTTTATATAATAAATAATAATTTGCTAAAAATATTATAAAAAAATAACTTACGAACATTTATAGTCCATAAGTTATTTTTAAATGGAGCAAATCACATACAAGTTACGAACTTTGTTCTCCTTCTAGAAATATTAGAGAATAAATAAAGATAATTTTCAATACTTATATAAAGCCAATTCACAAAAAATGGAATTGGACAGTTTTTTTGGAATGAATATTGATAAAAAATTATTTTTAGTATATACTATTAGTAGTTTATTAAAGGAGATATGTTATGGAAATTGAAAGAAATTATTATTTAAATAAATTAATATCTAAAAAGGAAAATAAACTTATAAAAATAATTACTGGTATTAGAAGAAGTGGTAAATCATACTTGCTTGATCCAATTTTTAAGAACTATTTACTAGAAAGTGGTGTTAAAGAAAATCACATCATAAAATTAGAATTAGACTCTATTGAGAACGAAGAATATACTAACCCCAAAAAACTTTATGAATATATTATGAATAAAGCAACTGATAGCAATACTTACTATATTATTTTAGACGAAATACAAAAAGTAGATAATTTTGAAAGTGTTTTAAATAGCTTTTTAAGAAAAACAAATCTAGATGTATATGTAACAGGAAGTAATTCTAAATTTTTGTCTTCTGACATAATTACTGAATTTAGAGGTCGTGGTGATGAGATAAAAGTTTA
>CALXJF010000020.1 GCA_944388575.1 uncultured Clostridia bacterium | reverse complement strand
AAAAAAGCCTAACAATTTGAGTTAGACTTTTAATTTGTACCCCCCGAAGGGATGTAACTTTAGTTACTTTTCTTGTATGTATATATTAATAGCATTATTATGTTATAAATATAATTTACAAAACGAATAATTTCTTTACATTGATAGTAATACATGATATAATAATTTAAATAAATTTAGCAAGGTGATTTAGTGGAACCATTAGCATATAGAATGAAGCCAAAATCTTTAGAAGATTTTTATGGACAAGAAGAAATAGTTGGCAAAAATAAATTATTATATAGATTAATAAAAGCTGATAAGTTGACATCAGCTATATTTTGGGGGCCTCCTGGCTCACGGAAAAACTTCTCTTGCAAAAGTAATTGCTAATACAACTAAAAATAAATTTGTTACATTAAATGCTACTACAGCTGGTGTAACTGATATAAAAAGAGTAATTGAAAATGCAGGTAACATTTTTGAAAATCCTACTGGTAGAGTAATTTTATTTATAGATGAGATTCATAGATTTAATAAATTGCAACAAGATGCGTTATTACCTCATGTGGAAAAAGGAACAGTTATTCTTATAGGAGCTACTACTGAAAATCCATACTTTTCAGTAAATAAAGCTTTAATATCTAGATCTACAGTATTTAGGTTTAAAGAATTAGAAGTAGAAGATATAAAAAAAATAATATTAAATTGTATAGAGAATAAAGAAGATGGACTTGGTAATTATAATTTAGATATTTCAGATGAAGCAATAAACACATTAGCTTTAGTATCAAATGGAGATGTTAGAACTGTTCTTAATGCTTTAGAATTGGCCGTTTTGACAACAGATGTTAATTCAGATGGAAAAATTGTAATAGATAAAGATATAATTCTTGATTGTGTACAACAGAAGAAGAGTATATATGATAAAAGTGATGACTCACATTATGATGTTATCTCAGCATTTATAAAATCGATGAGAGGTTCTGATCCAGATGCTACGTTACATTATTTGGCAAGAATGTTAGAGGGTGGAGAAGATCCAATGTTTATTGCTAGAAGAATTGTAATTCAAGCTTCAGAAGATGTGGGACTTGCAAATAATGAGGCTTTGCAGGTTGCGGTAGCTGCTATGAATGCTGTACATCAAATTGGGATGCCAGAAGCTAGAATCCCACTAGCACATGCGGCTTTGGTGGTGGCTTTAAGTAAAAAGTCAAATACAGCATATCTGGGTATAAATGAAGCAATAGATGATGTAAAAAAAATAGATATAGGAAAAGTACCTATGCATATTAGAAATTCAGTAGCAAAAGGTATGGAGAAATTTGGATATGGACAAGGATATAAATATCCTCATGACTTTGAAAATGCATATGTTGAGCAACAATATTTACCAGATAAATTATTAGGAAAGAAATATTTTAAACCAAAGAAATGGGAGAATTTTTATGAGAAAAGGATATAAAGTGACTATTTCTTTAAATAAAAAACCCTTTAAACATATTAGAAAAGGAAATATAGAAAAAGAAGAAGTTAGTGATGAAAACCTTAGCAAAGGTATAGATATAATAAATAATCATAAAAATAAACAACAGGAAAAAAGACAAGAGAGAATAGGAAAAACTCTAATAGAGGTAAAAAATGAGTTAATTGAACAAAAAGAAATTGAAACGATTAATAGGAAAAGTAGAAGAAGAATATCTTTATTATTGTTATTATTATTAATATTAGTTTTAGTTTATTTGTTTTTTACATATGGTCCGATTTTTGGGATAAGTATGTATAAAGATACAAAAGTAGATGAATCAAATAAAGTAGATCTTTTATCAAGTGATGAAGATATATACCAAAATTATTGTGAGGAATTATTAATATATAACAATGGTAAATTGCTTACATACAATTCTAATGGTAGAAAAACTTGGGAATATGAACTTCAAGATATATTTACACCTGATATATATATAAATGGAAAATATATGGTTGTAACTAATAGTGCTAATAGTACTGTATATCTTTTTGAAAATAAGAAAGAGATATTTACCAAAAAAATAGAAGGAGAAATTTCATATGTATATGTAAACGATAATGGAACTTTTGCTATTGAATATTCTACTAGTGGATATAAAAAGGCTATTGGAGTATATTCAAAGTCAGGTAAGTTGCTGTATAATACTAATATACAAGTTTCTTCTATACTTGATATTGAATTTTTAGAAAATGATAACAAGTTATTAGTTATAACAACAGACTCTTCTGGATTTAATATAGGTTCAGTTATTAATATTGTGGATGGAACTAAAGAGCAAGATAACGTTCAGGAAGTTGCTAAATTTGAAAATAGTTTAATTTATGATATTGTATTAAAAAAACAAAATCTAATAATTATGCTAGATAATAAAGTTGTTAATTGCAATATTAATACCGGAACTGTTACAGAAATTAAAAGCTTTGATGAATCTCAAATTTTATTTAATTCACTTTCTGACAATTATTATACTTATGTTGAAAAAGAACTTGGAAATGATTCTAATGGATATAATATAAAAACATGTAGATTTGATAATACAAGTATTTCAACCACAAATTGCGATAATTCACCAAAAATTATGGAGAATTCTGGTTATTTGAATTATTTTATTTATCAAGATAGATTACAAGTTATAAATAAATGGGGAGTAGAAATAAAAAATATAGATATTACATTTCCACCAAAAGAAGTTGTCATTTTTAATAAAGAAAAATGTGTGGCTTTAATATATTCAGATAAAATATATTTTGTTAATATGTAAGGAGGGTAATATGATTTTAGATATAATAGTAGTACTTGTTGTATTATTTGGGGCAATTGTTGGATATAAAAAAGGTTTAGTTGGTATTGTTGTAAGTTTAGCAAGTATAATTTTATCGATTATTTTAAGTTTTATACTTCAAGCACCAATATCTGAGGCTTTATATAATAATACAGGCGTTGGAGAAATTGTTGAAAAAACTGTGTATAATAATATAATATCAAGTAATAAAAATGAGAATAATGAAAATAATATATACAACAATATTATTGATAGTATAATTGGAAATGAAAATCAAGAGCTTACAAATGAACAAATAGCTAAAGCTGTTACAATGTTTATTTTAAAAGGATTAAGTTTTGTATTAATATTTATTGTAGTTTCTATAATATGTTATATTATTCAGGCGATTTTAAATTTAGTATTTAACTTACCATTATTACATTCAGTTAATAAAATATGTGGTGCTGCAGCCGGAATTATAAAAGCATTGTTAAAAATATATATATTGTTAGCAATAGTTTCATTTATAGCTCCTATGTCTATTATGGAACCAGTACTTAATATTATAAATAGTTCAATTGTAACAAAAATGTTGTATGATAACAATTTATTTGTTAGTTTAATATGCATGGGCTTAAAAATTTAATCGTTGAAAAGAGGAATTTATGAAAAGAAAAAAGCAAAAGAAAAATATATGTCAAAAGATAACTATTTTTTTAATAGTATTAACCTGTATTAGTGCATTTTTATGGATTGGTGTATATGCTGTAAATTATATGATAGGTGAAGAAGAAGAAGTATTAAATGCAGATGGAACAAAATCAGAAACAGGTATAAAAAAGAAAAGTATTATAAATGCACTTGTATGTGGTATTAACGAGAATTTAACGGATACTATGATATATGTAAAGTATAATGTTGAAACCGGAAAAATTGCCATGATGTCTATTCCAAGGGACACATATGTTACAAATGATTATTGTATAGGGCATAAATTAAATGCAATATATCGTGGAGAAAATGTAGTACCACTTGTAGAAGAAATACAAGAATTGTTAGATGTAAAAATTGATTATTATTTGATTTTTGATACCGAAATGGTGCATGAAATTGTTGATGCAGTTGGTGGAGTTGAAGTAGATGTACCAATGAGAATGAAATACGATGATGCTACGCAAGATCTTCATATTGATTTGCAAAAAGGAGTTCAAGTGTTAAATGGTGAGCAGGCTGAAATGTTTGTAAGATTTAGACATAATAATGATATGACAGTTGGATATGCTATGGGAGATTTAGATAGAACAAAAGTTCAACAAACCTTTATAAAAGCGTTTATTTCTACAGCATTATCTCCTTCTAATATAACTAAATACCCGGAATTGATAAATATAGCATTAGAACATACTGATACAAATGTAACTGTAAGAGAAGCTTTAAAATATGCAACAGATGCAAGTAAAATTGATACTGAAAACATAATATCTTTAACTGCTCCTGGAAATGCACAATATATAGATAATTTGTCGTATTTCATATTAGATGAAGAAGAAGCGCAAGAAATTATTAAAAATCAATTTAGTGGGGAAGAGTTTACAAGTACTGATATTACAAGTACACAAGAAACTACGAATACTACAGAACAATAATTTTTATAAATAAAAATATTAAGGAAATATATCAACAATATATTTCCTTAATATAATAATTATTTTATTCTTGTTATTTTTTTATAATTAATTTTATTATATGTATTTTTTCTTCTTTTTGTATGTTTATTTATTTTTTTTAGTAGTATAAACAGTATAATAATTAATATTATTAACACTATAATTTTAAAGTATTTGGTTAGTGAATTTATACTGAAATAATTTGTTTTTTCGATTAGTAATAAATCATAAGTATTTTCACAATTTAAAGAATTGCCAGTACTTTTTATTTTAATTGTTCCAACCTTACTATTAAGTTCTATATTTGATAAATCATTTGAGTTAAGTTCTATATCATAATTCGAATAGAAGAAGTCATTATTAAATAGGGCATATTTATCAGAATCTATACTTAAAGTATATTTCTCATTGTAGTTTTCATCATATATATTAAATTTATATGTATTTTTATCTGCTATTTTATACTTGTTAAAGTTGTTAAAAGCGTATTCGAAGAGTTTGATAGAATCTAAAAATCTTCCTTCCTGTCTATTAATGTTTTGTGAACCATCAAAAGCACATACAATAACCATTTTATCATCTTTTTTTCCATATCCTACGAAAGTTCCTCTTGCTTCTTCGGTATATCCTGTTTTCCCTCCAAGAATATATTCATAGTACATTTGAGGATAGTCTGGATCAAACATTTTATTTGTGTTTGTACAGTTTCTTTCTTTACTTTTATTAGTTGATTCAATAGTATATTCTTTAGTTTCTACTATTTGTCTAAAGGTATTATTTTGCATTGCATATCGCATAAGAATTGCCATATCATATACTGTTGTATAATGTTCGTCATCATGAAACCCATGAGCATTGGTAAAGTGAGTATTTTGACATCCAATTTCTTTTAATTTTTGGTTCATTAGTTTTATAAAATCAGGTATATTTCCGCTTACAGCTTCAGCTAATACATTTGCAGCGTCATTTCCAGACTCTAATAATAATCCATATAATAAATCTTTTACACTCATAACTTCTTGAACTTGTAAATATATTACAGAGCTACCAATAGGTGTAGAATATATTGCTTCTTTAGAAGCTACTATTGATTTATCTAAATCAAGGTTTTCTATTGTTAATATAGCTGTAAGTATTTTTGTTGTACTTGCAGGATATACTTTGTTATAACCATTTTTTTCAAAAAGAACATTACCACTTTCATAATCCATAACTAAGTCACTATTACAATATAAACCGTTTTCATCTAAGTCAGTATTAGCATAAATATTGTTGACAAAAATATAACAAAAACTTATTAAGATAATTAATATAGTAACTCTAAATTTATTTTTGTTACTTAAAAAACTTTTCAATAAATCACCTCATCTAATAAGAAATTATATAATAAATTTTATTAAAAATAAATAGGAAGGAGTAAAAATGAGTAAAATAAAAAATATTGTAAAAAAGTATAAAGGGGGTATAATATGTTTTTTTATAGTAGTATTATCTATTATTTCAATAGTTATTCAAGATATAGATAAGAAAAAACAAATGATAGTAAATAAACAAGAAATAACTATAAACGATGGTGAAATTGGTGTGTATATAACAGGTGCCGTTAAAAATCCAGGAGTGTATTTTTTAAAAAATGGTTCAAGAATATATAATTTATTAGATATATGTGGAGGTGTAAATGATAATGCAGATATAGGTAAGTTAAATTTGGCACAGAAGTTAAATGATTCAGATAAAATAGATGTTCCAATAAAAAAAGAAGAGAAAATACAAGAGGATAATGATGTAGAGATGGAAGAAGATGAATATACTGAAGAAAGTGATGATAAAGTAAATATAAATAGTGCAAGTAAAGAAGAATTAAAAACTCTAAATGGAATAGGAGATTCAACTGCTGAAAAAATTATTGAATATAGAAAATATAATAGATTTGAACAAATAGAAGATATAATGAATGTATCTGGAATAGGTGATGCAAAGTTTAATAATATAAAAGATTTTATATGTGTAAAATAATTTTTAAGTTAAAGAATATATATATATTGAGGTTATAATATGAGGTATTATATATATTTAGATAAATGTTTTTTAAGAAATTTATTCTCTACTTTGACTACTAGTAATTTTGATATAGAGGTAGTGGAATATTCTGTTAGAAAATGTTCTACAGTTAATAATCAACTATCTGTAGATCCTAATGTAGAAAGTATATGTGAAGTTGAAAAAGATAAATCGAGTGTTAATAAAAAAAATATTCAAAAAAGATATAAAGATGAAAAACTAAGTAAACAAGGATTACATGCACAGTATGGATATGGAAATACTTCTACTATAGAAACCCAAAGAAGGTATATTAATATAGAAGATATAACTCAGATGAAGAACAATACTTTTTATCATAATCTTATAGAAAAGTTAAATAATCAAAATTCACGAAATGATAAGAGAATTATAATAGAAGATGGTTTTATAGAACTATATAAAAGAGAAGATATGTTTAAAGAAGATAAAACAAATGATTCTTTTTTTATGATTAATGATAAATATATATGGTATGATAAGAATATTCTTCAAGGAGATATAGATTTAATGGCACAAATGGCATGTAAAATTAAAGTAATCGGATATACAGTAAGTTGTTTAGAAAAAGAACAAAAAGTTGTAAAAGCTATTGCAATATTTATAGAATAATTAAGGTAAAAGTTAAAATTTTGGAAGTATAGTTTAAATTATGTGAAATTAATTATTTATTTTAAAAAAAATATTTAGCAAAGTTTATGGGTTTTCTCATCTCTAAAGAATTTAATTCTTATAATATTGATGAGTCAGGGTAGATTAGATTTATCTAACTCCTGACATCAACTTAAATTCTTTATCTTTTTAGTAAAGTTTGTGTTTATACATTACTTAGTATTTTTTCAATTTCAGATTTATTCTCATTTACCATAGTTATAAACTTTTCTGCTAGATTTTTATCAAATTGAGAACCCTTTCCTCTATTTATTTCTTCAAGAGCATACTCAATTGTTTTTGCTTCTTTGTATGGTCTTTTAGCAACTATAGCATCAAAACTATCACATATTGTTAAAAGTCTAGCTAAGTAGGGTATTTCTTCACCTTTTAATTTATTTGGATAACCTTTACCATCATATCTTTCATGATGGCTTTCAATAATTGGGCAGACATCTTTAAAAATATTAGACACACGCAAGATATTTGCACCAAGAGTAGGATGAAATTTTATTTGATCAAACTCTTCATCAGTTAATTTATCTTCTTTTAGTAAAATTTTATCGGGTATTCCTATCTTTCCAATGTCATGAAAGGATGCTGCTAAATTTAAAGTCTCAATATCTTTTTTATCTAAAGTTAAATAGTTAGCAAAATATAATGATAGACGAGTTACTCTTATTGAATGTTTTTCTGTATAATTGTCTTTAGCACCAACTGTATTCAGGAGAATTTGGGCAAAGTCTATTAAGTATTGCTCAAGCTGTAATTTCATATTCTTTATTTTTCTTAATTGTTCTATGTATTTTATTCCTGTTTGTATGAACATTATAAGTTGGTCAAATTGAGTACTTTTTTCAAAATAAGCTTGTATGTCTAAACTCTGCATAGTCTCAATAGAAGGAGCTAAGTCTTTATGCATAGACATTAAAATAATATATATTTCTTTATCAAATTCTCTAACCAATTCTACTATTCTATCTCCATTTACTGGAGTCATTAAATAATTTACAATTAATATATCATATTTATTATTTTTTAACTCTTCTATAGCTGATACTGGTTCAGTATATGTATTTACAATATGACCATATTTTTTTAAAATTACAGATAAAATATCCATCATATTAACATCATCATCTATAATTAAAATTTTTGAATTAGTTATTTTTTCATTGTTCATAATGCTCACCTATATCACAGTATATCAAATAAATAATAAATAATCAAGTATGAAAAATGATTGGAAATTAACATATGTGTGTCAGTATTTGCGATCGATTTTTCTTGACATATAATTATTCAGGTGATATAGTACTGTTATAGGAGGTGATTAAATTTATGTCTTAATATTTATTTTTTCATTATTTTTATCTTACTGTTTAATATCATATTATTATGTTATTAATAAATCTAAATTTATTTTTTCAAATAAAATTCATTTCTTTAGAAAATATTATAAAAAAAATTATTTTATTCAGCTTAATAAATTATTAAATGATTTAGATAATCCATTTTATTTAAATTTAGCAAGGTATTTATTTATAAAGTATGTACTATCATTAATTATTTTAATATTAACACTTATAAGGATAAAAAGTATAGTAAGTTCTATAGTATTATTTTTAATAGTATTTTTTCTTCCTAATTTTTTAATATTACTATATAAAAGAACACAAAAAATATATGTGTTAAATGAACTAAACATATTTATAAATAGTTTGCAAGTCTATTTGTTAGTAGATAATTCATTATATTATTCTTTAAAAAATTCTTTAGAGAATTTGAGATATAAAAGGTTTAAAGTTAATCTTATTAAATTTATAGAAGAATATAGAATATACAATTATAATATACAAATGGCATCTAAAAATTTATTAGATAAATTTAATATAAGTGAATTAAAAACTTTTATTGAAATATTACAAGATAATAAAAGTATAGAAAATATGATAGAGTTATTAAACGGTTTAAAAGAACTATTAGGAGATATTGTAAATAGAAACTTAAAGATTTATTATATTAAAGATAATATGTATATAATTTTATTTATTATTAGTTTGTTATTAATTACTTTTGTTATAGTTATGTACCCAATTACTAATCAAATAATAAAAAATTTAAGTATTATTTTTAATTAAAGGAAGTGGTAAAAAAATTAAAAGAAAAGATGGATCAATTCTGATTGAAAATATATTGATTATTGCAATTACATTGGTTTTAATTGTAGTATTATTTTATCCTCAAATAATTAAATTATTTAACTTGTTTATGGATAATCTTTCTATATGGTTTGAAAATGCTATATCAGTTATTGGCGTGGTAAATTAATATGCATAGATATAAAAAAAGATTAATTATATTAGTGTTGTCTTTGGTTATTTACTTTTTTCTATTATATATAAAAAGTAATTTATATAAAATGAATCTAGGAAAGATATATGTATTAAAGAATAATGTACAAAGAGGTGAAAAAATAAATAGTAATGATGTGTTCTTAGTAGAAACAGATATTACAAATATAAACTTTAAATGTGTGGACAATGTGGACAACATAGTTGCTAAAGATAGTTTAGGAGCTGGACAAATATTACATGAAGAAAATGTAATAAATGAATCAGAGTATACTACTATGTCACAAGAGAATAAAGAAAGAATAGCTATAAAATTGAGTGATTTAAATACAAATATGAGTTGTATATTTGATAAAGGGAGTATAATAAATATTTATTACACTGGGAGAAGTAGTCAATTAGAAAATATCATTAATAATTTAAAAACACCTATTATAAAAAGTTCTAGTATATCTGATAGTTATACTACGATTGCGTTAATGGAAAATGTAAAGGTATTAAATTTGTATGATAAAAATGGTGAAAAAATAGAAAATAATATTAGACAGACGATTAGTGTAGATTCAATAGAAATAGAAGTAGAACAAAATATGGCAGTTATAATAGAAAACTTAAAAAACTATGGTAAATTTAGTGTTACCGTAAAGAGGTGATGTGATTTAAAAATATTAATATTATATGACTGTAAAAACAACATAATATATGAATGTTATAAAAATATAGTAAAAGAACTAAATAGTAGAAAATATATTAATTATAATATTTATATATATAAAAATAAAAATAAAAATAAAAATAAAAATAAAAATATAAAAATGATTGATTTAGTTATTGTTATCTCTGATAATATAAAAAAGCTAGATAAAGTATTTAATATACATCAATATAAAGAAAAGAAAATACCGATTTATATAGTTACTGGTAATTTAGATACAAATAATATAGTTGACGCTATCAACTTAACTAAATATACTTCCTATATAAAAAATAGTAGTGAAAGAATTATAAAGAAAGCTTTAAGTATAGTAAGTTTAAATGAAAAAAAATAAATATATGATTTTGTTTTTAGCTACTGTAATGTACTATATAATTAGTAACTGTATATATTCATGTGATTTTAATTTTATTGTTGAAACTATACAGATCCCAAGGTTTAATGTAAAAGGTGAGGAGCTTAATCATGAAATATATGATAAATATGGTGTTTTTGTTTATTCTGATCCATTAGAAGTACAAAAAATGAATAATTCTCAAAGATTTAAAGAGGTAAAAGATAAAGGCAAATACTTATATAACGGTATAAAAGGAGAATTTTTTATACTAGGTACTAATTATGATGGTAAGTATGTATATAATGTTAATTTCCCGGTAGATTTTGTACCAGAATCTTTACCAGAAACTTGGAATTTTATTTATTATAAAGACTTTGAGGATTCTTGGAATAGTAATTATAAATATGAAGAGCAACTAAAATATATGAAAAATACTAATTTGTTATTTGATAAAATTGATTTAATAAATAAAACTTGTGATTCATATGATTTGGTAGAATATAATGTATCTCCAATAAAAATTGGCATTGGTAAGTTTAGATTAAATACTCCGGCTACTTGGAAAACTATGGGTATAATTACTGCAAAAAGAAGATTAAATAACGGATTAATAAGAGATGTAGTTTTTGCGACTAAACCAATGTCTGCAGATGCAGATGTTCAGTCATATGTTAATATAGTTAATCAAATTGATATAAATGAGGATGAGGATAATAATAATTTTTATATAGAATATGGTGCTAAAGCTATTAATTTAAGTCAATACGCAAATTCAGAACATATTAAGAAAATAAAGGCTGAAATTTATATAAATGATCAATATATTGATAGTATAAGTGGCAGTAAAACAACAGAAGTGGACAAAAAAATAAATTATGTTGTTTCCAGAGAGGATAATGAGTTTTCTGCAAAAGAATTTGTATTAAAAGTTGAGGTGAAGAGTTATTTATATACAGAATTTTTGGTAGATGGACTTATGAATAATAGTAAAGTTAAAGAAATTTTAGTAAAAATAGCCCCCAAAAAGCTAGTTCCAGTAAAATATATCGAGTTAAATTTGTTAAAAAATAAAAATGAATCTTTGGTTATAAGTCCACTTGTCCAAACTAATCAAACAAAAAAATTTGAAACACTTGGATTTATTGAAGAAGGAAGGAGATTAGCTATATCTATAGCTCTAAATGTTAATTGTGAGTATATTGATGATATAAGTATACATATAAATAATATAAAAAGTGAATATAAGGTTATAAGAAGTTATGAAAATTTATTAATTATTGAACCAAATATGGAAGGTTCATTATATGTAAGTATTGCAGGTTGGAGTACATTAAGAAACTATTATGACAGTTACTTAGAATCTATTGAAGAGAGTATAGGAGAAAGGATAAAATCGCCTAATGTACTAGATATAAGTATTAAACTAATTTTTAGTCCAAAGGAATATAAATATATATGTTTATTTGATGTATTTGACAATTTTTTAAATAATATAAATTATAAATTTAGTAGAGGAATATTAAACTATGAAGAAATTTCAAATGAATTTCAAATTTAAGAATGGACAATTTTTAATATGTATGTTTACTTTTTTTATAATATTATTTGTTAGTATATTTGCTGTTTCAGTATTATATATTCAAATAAATATTAACTTACAAAATATAAAATTAGAATTACCAGGAATAATAAAAAATGTTGCATTACAAAATTGTGATATAGATTTATTAAAAAATGATGTCTATTCTTTTGATCTCATTAATATGAAACATAATATTAATAAAATTTTAAAGAAAGATTATAATAATATAAAAATAGAAACAATAGTATACGATAATATGAATAATAGTTTTAATTATATTTTAAAAATTAATATAACTCCAATTATAAGAATAAATAATATTAATAATGTGAATATAAAATTAAATGGAGAAGTTAAGTTTAAAGTAATGGAGGTAGTAAATAGTAACTTATAAAAGGAGATATTTAAATGGAAATATAGCAGTAGGAGAAATATTTATCTTTTTTGTTATTAATGTTATGTTAATGTATGTTAGTATATATTTAATAGATATTTTAAATATATTTATACAGTATCAAAAATTAAATAATATTGCTATAAAGTATAGTTTTATAATACAAGAATATGGATATCTTACAAATAAAGAGGAAGAAGAATTATATAATGATTTAATGAAAAATAGTTTTAAACTTTCTAATTTAAATGTAAGTATTCCAAAAGAGCGTAAAAATTATGGTGAGCTGATAACTTTTTCAATAGAGTATAAAACTTATTTAAATAAATTTATATTTAATAAAGAATATAATCAAGATAAAATTATAATTCTTAAAGTTAATAAATCTTTTTATAAAAATAAATAAAGCCCCTTGGGGACTTTATTCTAATTACATTTTGCCTAATGTTTGAAGAGCATTATTTTCAACAATTAGTTTTGATTTTTCTTTTATAGAGGTTTCTAATATATCATATGCATAATATGAATTGCAATATTCAGATAAAAAAACAAAAGTTTTTAAGAATTTTTTGTTCTTTATTGAAGATTTACTAAATATTATAAAGTAAGAATTGTTGTATTTATACAAACTATTTTTACCGAAAAATAATTTTTCTTTTTTTGATACTTCACATAAGTTTAGAATATGTTCTATAGATTTAAATAAGTAAATATTACTATCCACCTTGTATTCAACAGTTTGACGTGAATTAGTTCCTTTTGATTTCTTTTTACTTGAATCAAGTAAAGCATATTTTTTTAATTCAGGCATATTATCTATTTTAGTTATAGTAACTATAAATAAGTCATTGTTATCAGAACTTGCTTCTATAAAAAGCTGAGAATCATCTATGATGAAATCTTCATCGAGATTAGACTCTTCGATTAAATCTATAAAAAGATTCTTAGCAAGTGAAGAGTTTTTTTCAATATCTTTTAAAGAGATTTGCCTGTTTTCTAATTCTTCAAAAGTAAGAGTTATTCTTATTTTATTTTCATTGATTTTTTCAACTTTCATAAAAGTAACCTCCATAGACTTTTTATAAAAATCCTATCTTAGTATATGTATTATATACTTAAATAGTGACAAAGTCAATAATAATCAAAATATTAAGTTATTATATATCATTTCCTAAAATTTATTAAATAATACTAATAAATAAAATTTTTATTTTTTTTACAAAAAAATCAAAAAAAAAATTGATTATGTAAATAAATTGTGGTATAATATCAAAAGTTAGTTTCCTTACTCTATACATGTTATAGAGTCTTAAGTCCAAAAGGAGGTGAGTGAAGTCATGAAAAATTATGAAACAGTTATAATACTTTCAGCCAATGCACCAGAAGAAGCTACAGTTGCTTTTGGTGAGAAAATGAAAGAATTGATATCAGCAAATGGCGAACTTACAAATGTTGAGGAGTGGGGTAAAAAGACTTTAGCTTATGATATTAAAAAGCAAAAAGAAGGTTATTATATCCTATTTACATTTGTAGCAAAACCAGAATTTATTGCAGAATTTGAAAGGATTTTAAGATTAGATGAAATCGTTTTAAAACATATGGTTATAAAAAAAGACTAGTTTTAATTTAAAGAGTATCTAATCTCGTAAGGGGGAATAATAATGAATAAATTTCAATTTATGGGGAGATTAACAAGAGACCCTGAAGCAAGATTTACTCAAAATACAAACACTCCTGTTACTACTTTTTCGATTGCAGTTAATAGAAGATTTGCAGAAGCAAATGGAGAAAGAAAAGCAGACTTTTTTAATCTTACGGCTTATGGCAAGTTAGCAGAATTTTGTGCAAAATATTATAAAAAGGGGCAACAGGTATTAGTTGAAGGTAGAATTCAAAATAGAACGTGGGAAGATCAAAATGGTCAAAAAAGATATGCAACTGATTATATAATAGAAAATGCATATTTTGCTGATTCAAGAAGAGATACTAGTTCTAGTGAAGGAATGAGTGTTCCATCATCTAGTATAGATGGAGAATTTATTACAATAGATGATACAGAAGAATTACCATTCTAATTAATATATATTAATTGAAGGGAGGATAATATAATGGCTGAAAGAAATAAAAAAGCTAAATCAGACAAACCATATAGAAGACCAAGAAAAAAGGTATGTAGTTTTTGTGTTGATAGAGTTGATGAAATAGATTATAAAGATGTAGAAAAATTAAAAAAATATGTTAGTGACAGAGGCAAAATATTACCAAGAAGAGTTACTGGTAATTGTGCAAAACATCAAAGAAAAGTAACAGAAGCAATTCAAAGAGCAAGACACATTGCACTTTTACCTTATATAGTAAAATAGTAGATTAAGTGAGACTTGTTTAAGTACTCACTTTTTTATATTGATTTTTTTGTTTTTTAGATTATAATATAATTATCATATAAAAAGGAGAAATATAATGGCTGAAGTTTTAGTAAATAATATAATAGAAATGTTTGGAAATTTTTCGTCTTCTCAGTTTGGTGGTGAAATTATTACTTTTGTGATTTCTTTACTTCCAATTTTAGAATTAAGAGGCGGATTACTTGCAGCTGGTGCTTTAAATGTTAATCCTGTTATAGCATATATAATTGCAATTATAGGTAATTTATTACCAATTCCTTTTATATTAATGTTTTTAACTCCAATCTTTAACTGGATGAAAAAAACAAAACTTTTTAAAGGAATTGTTGAAAAACTTGAAAATAAAGCTATGAAAAATAAAGAAAAATTTGAAAAAGGAGAGTTTATAGCATTAATTATATTTGTTGGTATACCTCTTCCTGGAACAGGTGCATGGACAGGTGCATTAATAGCATCTGTTTTAGGAATGAATAGGAAAAAGGCAATGCTTGCAATAATACTAGGAGTGATTATGGCTAGCATAATTATGATGTTTTTATCTTATGGATTATTAAATAATATTATGTATCATTAAATTATAAGTCGTTAGTTTATTAATAAACTTAACGATTTTTTTGTTTACAATATAAGTATTTTATGTTATAGTTTTGTTAAGCAAGGGTGTGATGTTATGTATAAGGATATTTGTAGAGTTCTTATTAATTTACCAATTATTGGATATATACTATTAAATATTTTTCTAGGTAGTTTTATTGGATTAAGTTTAATATGGTCAAGAGTACTGATACAAGGTATATTATTGCTTAGTATAGGTATATGTTTATCTTTAGATAATAAAAAAGTTAATTTGATTGGTATTATATTAATTATTGTTAATATTGTCTATTATATAATAACAGGATATTATGATTCACTTTTTTCTGATAAGTTTGATGTTTTAAAATTAAATATATATGTTTCTTGTTTTATAACGATATATTATTTGTTAATGTATTTTTTAAAAAGCATACCTTTTAAAAAGAAGGAACAAAAAAATAGTACTAGAGAGTTAGTATGAAAAAACATTTTTAAAAATCTAGTATAAACTTATTTATGTTTCAAAGTATGGAGGATATATATTGAAAATATTTTTTGTTAGACATGGATAAGAAGATGATAAGTATAGAGTGGTTGGAGTAACTTGCCTATGACAAAAGAAGGAATAGAATAGGTAAAAAAATTGCTGTATATTTTTTAAAAAATAAAGAAAAATTTAATATACAAAAAATTATTTCTAGTGATTTAAAAAGAACAAAGCAAACTTTAGGGATGTTAAATGAAGAAGTAGAAAGACTATATCCTGGTATTTATTATAATACTTTAAATATAGATGAAAGGTACCCAGGAGGAGAAAGTCCAATTGAATTCTATAACAGAATAGTAAACGGCTTTGAAAAAGTTATACAAAAAAATTCAAATAAAAAGAATATTCTGATTGTTACTCATTCAGGAGTTATTAATATAGTATATAGATATATCAATAATATGCAATGGTCTAATAAAATTAAGTCTATACCTATTGCAAACGCAAGTATATATAGTTTATTGATAGAAAAAAGCAAAAGAGTTTTTGAGCTTGAGAATTTTAAAGCTTTTTAAAAGTATATGATTAGATAAATTTTCATTATAAGTTATTTTAAAAATTATTTCACCTTAAATTGATAATACACATACACTACTATAGAGGTGAAATAATTATGGAAAAGTTTAAGGTAGGAGATATTGTCGCAAGAAAATCATATAATTATGATGTTATTTTTAAAGTAATTGGTATAAATAATAATGGCTTAATAGATCTAGCCGGTTTAACAGTGAGGATTTTAGCAGATGCTCCGGACTACGATCTAAAACATGTTAGTAAAGAAGAAGTAGAGAAAAGATTAAAAAATGAAGAAATTAGTAGAAGGGATAGAATTAATAGGTGTTATTCTAATTTAAGTAAAAAATTTAATCATATGAATAATATTAGAGAGCCTTTTAATTTTAATGATAATCCTAATTTATTTCAAAAAGATGCTGTATTAAAAAAACCAGGAATTATTTTACATATTGATGGAGATAGTGAATATACAGAAAAATGTAGAGATAGTTATAGAAAAATGGGATTGACTGTATATGCATATAATATACCAGAATCAGAACAGTATAGACAAGTATATTCACTACTTCAAAAAATTAGACCAAATATTTTAATTTTAACAGGACATGATGCTTTTATTAGAAAAAGGAATGATATTTATAATATTGATAATTACAAAAATTCAAAATATTATATTCAAGCAGTTTTGGAAGCAAGAAGATATGAACATAATTTAGATAACTTAGTAATATTTGCGGGAGCTTGTCAATCATATTATGAAGCTATTATTTCAGCTCGGTGCAAATTTTGCTAGTGCTCCAAAAAGAGTATTAATAGATATGATGGATCCAATAATTGTTGCAGAAGCTATAGCATATACACCTATAGATCAATTTATTCCTTTAGCTAATATAATTTCTAATACACGTGAAGGAATAGATGGTATTGGTGGACTACAAACAAGAGGACAGTATAGAACTGGAATGCCAGGACTGTAGATTATATTAGACTTAGTTTTTTAACTGAGTCATTTTTTTATTTAAAAATATTAATAAAAAAATTGAATATTAATGTAAAAAAATCTTCATAATAGATATAAGGAGATTTTTGTATGGAAGAAAATAAGGAAAGTTTGAAAACATCAGAAGATATTGTAAATTATATAAAATCAAGTACAAGTAATAGTACAGATTTAGTATATAGAAAAGTACAAGTTTTAGATGATATACTTTATGTTGTATATAGTGAAGCGATGACATCTACAGTTGTAATATCAGATTTTGTAATTAGAAGTATAAAAGAAGTTTCAACTGAAGAAGAAAAGAAACAAAAGTTATCCACAATACAGAATGATTTAGATTTATATATTGATGATAACTTAGAATTAGAAAAAAGTAAAGCTGCTAAATTTCAAAAGAAAAAAGATAATTTAAAAACAAAAATAGCTTCTGAAAATTTAACAGATAAAATAGTAAATAAATTGGAAGAAAATATTTCTATAAGTAAAGCTAAAAGGATTGATATAGTACAAGATGATATTTTTTATTATATTTTTTCTGGTTTTACTTGTATTATATACAATAAAGAAATATTAGCTGTTGAAACAAAAGGAGCTTTAGATAGAAGTATTAATATTCCATCTGTTGAAAATAATATAAAAGGTCCAAAAGATGCCTTTACAGAAAATTATCAAACTAATGTTGGACTCATTAGAAAAAGAATAAAATCTGAAAAATTAGTTTTAGAAGAAAATCTTATTGGAAGAAGAAGTAAAACTAAAGTAGGAATGATGTATGTTAGTGATATTGTAAGACCTGGAATAGTTAAGTATATTAAGAATAAATTAAAAAAAATTGATATAGATGCAATTTTAGATAGTAACTATATTATGGAACTTTTAGAAGATTCAAACAAAACCAGTTTTCCAACCATGGTAAGTACAGAAAGACCTGACTTAGTAAGTTACTATCTTTTACAAGGAAGAGTTGCTTTGGTAGTAGAAAATAGTCCATTTGTTCTTGTATTACCAGCTTTTATGAGAGATTTCTTAAATAATGTTGAAGATAATTATCAAAAAAGTTTAGATATTACGCTTACAAAAATTATAAGATATGTGGCATTTGTTATTACTATTTTTACACCTGCTGTATATATTGCACTTACAACCTTTAATCAAGAGGCTATTCCAACAGATCTTTTAGTATCATTTGTGTCGCAAAGAAAGGGAGTTCCATTTCCAGCATTTTTAGAAGCTTTTTTAATGATTTTATCTTTTGAGATATTAAGAGAAGGAGATTATAGAGTACCTAATTCAAGTGGAAGTACGCTGTCAATAGTTGGGGCTTTGATTTTAGGAGATGCCGCAGTTAGTGCGGGAATTGTTTCACCAATAATGATAATTGTTATAGCAATTACAATGATTTCTGGACTCATGTTTGTAGATGTTAATTTGTTAAATGCTTTAAGAAGTTGGAGGATTATTTTTTTAATACTAGCATCAATTGCAGGAATTATTGGTGTTGGAGTTGCAACTATTATGTTATTTACTAAAATTGCTAATACAACAAGTTTCACTAAAGCTTTTTCTTATCCAATATCACCTATTAATATAAAAGGAATTATTGGAAAGGTATTAAAAAGGGAAAATATATCAAATGATTTTCAAAGAGAAAGTATATTAACAGATAATATTACAAAATATAGGATTGATAAGGAGAACTAGAAAATGAGATATAAAATAGTAATTATTTTAATTGCATTAATACTTTTAAATGGACTAAATAATGCAAGAGAGCTAAATCAAATGGCAATAGTTTTAGCTATTGGAATAGATAAAGTAGAAGATAATGAATTTTTAGTAACTGCATTTATTACTAATCCTCAAAAACAGGATTCGGGTTCATCTTCTGGAGAAGAAAAAAGCACAGTATTATATAAGTCTAAAGGTAATACAATACAAAATGCACTAAGAAAAATTATTTTAGAAAGTCCAAAGCCTCTTTATTTAGCTCATATGAAATTACTATTAATTTCAGAAGAGGTGGCTAAAGACGGACTAGAGAATTCTATTGATTTTTTTATTAGAAATTATGAAACTAATAATGGGTATAATTTTGTAATAGTCAAAAATGCACAGACTCAAGAAGTTTTAGAACTTGAATCACCTATTGAAGATACAGTTGTAGAAAATATAACTAGAAGTATAGAGTTTACAGCAAGAGATTTAGGAATATGTAATAATAATACATTAAATGATACTCTTAAGAAAGTTATTGAAGGAAAAGAAGAAGTTACTATTCCAAGTATTACAGTTAAAAACGAAAAAAATAATGACAACAATAATGAGCAATCAGCTCAAAAAGGAACTATGAATAAGGAGAGTGAAGATCAAGTTAGTAGTGATAATGAAAATAAAGGGAGTTCTAGTGAAAAAAACATAAGTGATTTGAAAATTATAGTTGATAGTATGGCGTATTTTAAAGATAATAAGTTACAAGGATATTTGACACAACAAGAGAGTATGATGTGTAATATATTAAATAACGATTCTAAAAAAATAATATTAGAAGTAAATGGTGAAGAAAATTTTGTGGCTGAGTTTATTAGTATAAGTTCTAAGAAGGAAGCTAGAGTTGAAAATGGTGAATATTTTGTGGATATTGAAGTAAATGGTGTTTGCAATATAACAGAGATAAAAAGAGATTCTGAATCTTTAAATAAGAATAATGTTGAAATTTATAAAAAAGAAATAGAAGATACTTTAGAAAATCAAATAAATGAATACATAAAAAAATGTCAAAATTTATATAAAACAGATATTTTAGGATATGAAAATTTATATATGAAGAAATTAAATAAAGAATATAAAAGTATTAGTGATATATTTAGTGATGAAATATTTAGTAAAATAAAAAGTGATGTGAGTGTTAATGTTAAAATACCAAATGATGGAGGTATATATAAAAAATGGTAAGTAAAGAGGTAGAATTAAAAGAAAATGTTTTAGATTGTGATAGAATACAAGGTTTTGGAGTATCAAGTTTTGTTTATCCTCTAATGATAAGTTGCTTTTTAGGTATGGGAACCAATATTATATATAATTTAGCTAAAGTAGATTCATATATTAGTGTTATAATCGGTAGTATTATTGGAATAATTCCTCTTATGCTAATAATATATATAATTAAAAATAGTAATGGCGATGATATAGTAGATTTAAATTTAAAATTGTTTGGAGCTAAAATAGGTACTGTATTTAATATATTGTTAAATATTTTTGCAATTTTATTTGCATCTTTAATATTATATAATATAACTATATTTTTAGATGTTGAGTATATTCCAGATACTAATTCTTTATATGTAAAGATTATAGTACTTATGCCAATTATTTATGCAATAAGTAAAAATATTGCTGTAATTAGTAGGTTATCACAAATGGTTTTAATAGTAGGATTTATACTATTTATTTTATCAGTTTTAGGCCTTGTTGGAGGAATGAAAATTGAAAACTTACAACCATTTTTATCTAATGGATTAACTAATCCTATTAAAGCGGGATTTTTATACGCAGTTTTTGCAGTATTACCATTATTTTTTTTAGTAGTAATTCCTAGAAAATATGAAGAAAAAGGACAAAATACTATAAGAAGAATAGTAATAATGTATATTATTATGAACGTAATTATATTCTCTATGTTTTTTATTACAACTGCAGTTTTAGGATATGGTATGATATCTGTATTTAAACATCCAGAATATATGGTACTTAAAGGTATTTCAATTCTATCTGTTATAGAAAGAATTGAGAGTACATTAGCACTTCAATTTTTATTTAGTATGACTATGTCAATAGTAGTGTTATTATATTTAGTAGTAAGAAGTTGTAGGAAAATATTTCCTAGTTTAAAAGCACAACAGATAATACCATATATATTAGGTCTTGTTACATTACTAATATCGTATTATATGTTTCCAAATTCTATGAGTGCAAGTTATTTTGTAGAAAACTATGTACCATATATTTTAACTGCTGTTATCTTAAGCATGGTATTAATTTTAAGTATAACTATATTTATAAGGAATATTAACGAAAGAAAAAATCATAGTTCTTTAAATCAAAGTAAGATGAATATAGAATAAATACCTACATAATCTTTAATTTTTTATTAAAATAACATATAATAAATGTATATAAGAGATTATTTAAGCTTAAATAATTCAGTACAATAAGAATCTTGGTAACGTTTTTATTATTAATAATCCTATGTATACTGATCAGGATTAGAATAAGTAAAAAATTACTAAATTTTGACTATTGGATAAAAATTTGGTATAATAAAAGTATATTGAGAATTTATGTATACTTTGAATAATTATTTAAGGAGGAAACATAATGAGAATATTATTAGCATTTTTATTAGTATTGATTTTATTTAGAATGATTCGATTTGGATTTCGGATTGTTTTAGGAATAATAGAAATAGTTATAATATTTTTTATTATAGTTCTACTGGTTGGTTTTTTATAACAAAATGCTGAAGTGTAAAAATATAGATTCTACACTTCAGCATTAATATTCTATTTATTTAACATTTTTGCAAGGCTAGCTTTTTTACGACTAGCAGTATTTCTAGCAAGAACACCTTTAGACCATGCTTTATCTACTAAGCTTACAGCTTTTTTATATAATTCATCTTTTTCTTTTGAATTTTCTTTTACTGCAGCTTCAAATGCTTTTACAGCTTCTTTATATGCTTTCTTAGTTGCTCTATTTTGAGCAGTTTTCTTTTCGATTATTTTTACTCTTTTTTTAGCAGATTTTATATTTGGCATTTGATATTTAGCACCTCCTTATAATTGCATAATTATCATTACCATCACATTCTAACATAAAAAGTATAAAAAATCAAGAGCATTTAACATAAAAATATTAAAATTTAAACTTTATTGTTACTTAAATTTTTATTTAAGTAGTAGCTTATTAGTAAAATACAATAAATAATAAGATATTTTTATAACAGTTTTTGCACATGATAATAAATTTCATCATTTATATCTTCAATACTTCTTAGTTTTCCGTTTTGTATACATTCTACTATACACCAGTTTAGTTTTTTTGCTACATATATCCCTGAATTTATTGCATTAATTAAATGACTTTTATCTAATTCATGAATATCTTTTTTTTCATTATGTGTAAATTTATTTTTTCTTTCTTTCATTAAATTAAGAGTAAAATCTATTGGTATATGTAAGAAAAATACTTGTGTAGGTCTTGGGAGTTGTAAATCTTCAAATTCTCTTTGTTCAACCCAAGAGATAAATTCATCTAACTTAGCATAATCATTTGTTTCTTTTAATATTTTTCCACCTTGATGTAATAGATTAGATGAGACATATCTATCAAATATAATTAAGGTCTCGTCATCATTATAGTATTTTTCTATTTTCTCTTTATATGTTATATATCTATCAACAGCATAGAATAAAGAAGCTGCTTTGGGAGATATATCGTTAGGGTTACTTGATATATTTCCTGACAAATACTCTTTAACCGGTCCAGAGGAAGGATTATCATAGTTTGGAAAAGAAGTTTTGAAAACTTGTTTATTACTAGATAATAATCTTTCGTATAAATTTTGTGTTTGGGTTTGTTTACCAGAACCGTCAGTTCCTTCGATAACAAATATTTTATTCATAATCAATCCTCCTAAAATATAACAAATATATATTAAAAATATTCTTAGCTAATATTATCACATGTGTTTATGTATTTCAATAATAATATTATTTGTTTTTTTACTTGAATCAAATAAGCTATATTATACAATAACTATAAGAGGTGTTAGTATGTTAAGAAAGAATGATACAAAAGAAAAAAGTGTATAAAATGTTGTTGAAGATTTTATCTTTAGATGATATAATAACGATAACATTAATTGTTTGCTTAAATATAAATATTAAGAGGTGAAAAAAATGTCAAAATTTGATCATTCTTACATTGAGTTAAGTAAAAAAATTTTAAAAGATGGAAGCTATTGTGAAAGTAGAACAGGGGTAAATATATATAAATTACCACATCAAATATTAACTTTTGATTTACAAGATGAATTTCCTATTTTAACAACCAAATTTGTGGCTTTTAAACATGCAATATTAGAAATGTTATGGTTTTACCAAGCACAAAGTAACGATGTGTCTTGGTTAAAAAATAGAGGTGTTAAAATTTGGAATGAGTGGGAGATAGGAGAAGATGGAACCTATCTAAACAAAGATTTTGGTAAGGAATTCGCAGGAACAATAGGTACAGCTTATGGTTTTATTGTTAATAGATATAAACTTATACAAAATCTAATAGACACTATAAAGAATAATCCTAATGATAGAAGAATGATAATGAGTTTATGGCAAAATGAATTTCTAAAAACAGCTTCATTGCCATCTTGTGTTTGGTCAACACAATGGGATGTAACTGAGGGAAAACTTAATTGTTTAGTTAATCAAAGATCTTGTGATGTTCCTTTAGGGCTTCCGTTTAATGTATCTCAATATGCAGTTTTAGTACACTTAATAGCACAAGTAACGAATTTAAAACTTGGACAAATGACATGGGTAATAAATAATGCACATATTTATGAGAATCAGATAGACGGAATAAAAGAACAAATAAGTAGACTTAAAGATGAAAAAGAAGCTCCTAAATTATGGATAAATCCTGAAATTAAAGATTTCTTTTTATTTGATAATTCTAAAGAATTAAAAGATATTAAATTAATAGGATATGAGCATTGTGGTAAAATATCAATGCCAGTATCTGTGTGAGGTGAAAAAATGTTTTCAATAATTGCGGCTATAGGAAAAAATAGAGAACTTGGTAAAAATGGAGATTTAATATGGCATTTGCCTAATGATTTAAAATTTTTTAAAGAACAAACAAGTGGAAAAAAAGTTTTTATGGGAAAGAGAACTTTTGAATCTTTACCAAAGAAATTACCAAATAGAGAACATTTTGTATTAACAGATGAAGATATTAAAGATGAAGGGATAACAGTTGTTTGGAATTTAGATAAGTATATTAAGGAAAATGTTGATACAGAGGACGAAATATTTGTAATAGGTGGAGGTATGGTATATAGTCAAATGTTACCATATGCTAAAAGGCTTATACTAACTGAAATAGAGGCAGAATGCAAAGATGCAGATACCTATTTCCCTGATTTTAATAAATATGCATGGGATAGAAGAATAATATCAAGTAATAGTGATAATGGTATTAATTATAATCATGTAGAATATACAAGAAAATAATGATAAGTAACCATAAAAAATAAAGATAAGATGAAAAAATAAAACAATCTTATCTTTATTTTTTTCCTAATATAATAAATAAAAGAATAATAAATAAAAATCACTAAAACATCACAAATATTACAAATACATTACAAAAATATAACAAATAAAATAAAATTATGTAATTAAGTTGTAAGAACCAGATATATTTGTTATACTAAAAAAGAAATATATTTTATAACAATTACACAAACTAAAAAATATAAATAGACCAACTATAAAATGTCAATAGTTTTTTAAGAAAAATTTTAAAAAATTATTTAAGATAATTTATGGCATAA
>CALXJF010000019.1 GCA_944388575.1 uncultured Clostridia bacterium | reverse complement strand
TTTAAATAAAAAATAGCAAATCAGAAAAAAATATTTTCCAATTTACTATTTTTTTGTGCTACTTTTTCAGCAGCCTCGCATATATACATGTAATTTTTTCTTTTAAACTTATCCATAATTTTATCTATCTTTTAATAATCCATATTTTCAAGCTCTGTTTGTAATTGGTTTTGTAATTCAGTTTGAAACTCTGGTGTAGAAACCACTGAACCAAATACAAATACCCAGAATATTATTACAACTATAGCTAATCCTGAAAGTATTGTTCCAGCTATTCCAAGACCTTTTGGCTTATGTCAATAAAAATATAAGTTTATAAAATAATATTTTAAGAAAATTTACTACATTATTATAACATTAATTTAATTATTTCAAATTAGTAGATTTATATAATTCTTTTAATGGAATATTATTTTTCAAAGCAATCTCTTTCATACTTTCATATTCAGGATAAATAAAACTATTTTCATCCATTAATACCTTCTTAGCTTTTAATCTTCCATATTCTGTCTCTATCTCTATATTTTCTCTTTCTAGCTTAACTCTATCCTCAAAACGATATCTTATTCCTATCGTTGTAGTTTCTTTAAATATAATATTTTGTAAATTAAACATATCCTCTTCTTTACAAATTACAGTTAATTTATATGATGGTCTATTCTTTTTCATATATATTGGAGAATAAAAAACATCTAGAGCATTACATTCAAATAATCTTTCCATTGTATAGCCTAATATTTCACTATTACAATCATCAATATTTGTCTCCATAACAACTATATCTTCAAATTTATTATTAGTTTCTCCATAATACACTTTTAACAAATTTGGAATTATTAAATCTTTAGTGCCAGCTCCCCAACCAATCTTTTTTACTTCCATTGAAGGTAACATACCAAACTCTTCAGCAAGTTCCGCTATAATAGCTGCACCTGTAGGTGTAACAAGTTCTGTATCAACGTCAATCTGTTTAAATCTCACCTTTGAAGCAGCAAATATCTCACTTGTAGCTGGAACGGGTACAGATATAGTTCCATGTGCACATTCAATAAATCCGTATCCATCATTTACAATACTTGAAATTATCTTATCAGGTTTAATTTTATTAATTAAAATTGATGTTCCTACTATATCTACTATAGAATCAATTGCTCCAACTTCATGAAAATGCACTTCTTCTATAGATTTATTATGAACTTTACTTTCTGCATTAGCTACCCTTAAAAAAATTCTTTTTGATAGTTCTTTTACCTCTTCACTAAGTTTACTATTATCTATAATAGTATTTATATCATTTAAATTTCTGTGCTTATGATGTTGTTGTTCATTTTTTATTTTTTCATTATTATTATGGTCATGATAATGTTTAAGAATTACATCAACATATGTTCCTGTTATTCCATTTTTTATTTTTTTAGAAATATCTATTTTATAGCCACCAATATTTAATTTTTCTAGTTCTTTTATTAAATAATTTTCATCTTCTATAAGTTCTAGTAATGCTCCTAAAGTCATATTTCCACTTATTCCACTAGAACAATCAAAATATAATACTTTCATTTTTACCTCACTATATATTTATTATTTCATACTCCCTATTTCCAAGACCTAATTTATTAGCTGCCTCAACTGTATGTATTCCATGCCTTGAATTCATTCTTTCTATTAATGATGCTTTTCCTGGATCTTCAGAATTTATTACTGCATCATAACAAGCTTGATCTAATGCTACCGGATCTAATGAAGCAAAAACTCCTATATCAGCCATCTCTGGTGCATGAGGATTTGAATCACAATCGCAATCAACAGATAAATTATTTGCTACATTTATATATACTATATTTTCTTTACCAATATAATCGATAACACCTTTACAAGCATCAGCCATTGATTCTAAAAAATAATCTTGTTCTGGTAAATTATCCCACAATTTAGATGGATTTCTAGTTTTACCAGCAGTATGTATCCATGCTTTACCTTCAGATGAACCAATACCAATAGACATATTTTTTAAAGCTCCTCCAAAGCCACCCATTGCATGCCCTTTAAAATGAGACAACATCAAAATTGAATCATAATTCTTTAAATGAGATCCAACGTAATTTTCTTTTAAATGAAATCCATTTTCTACTGGTATAGCCATATCCCCTTCTGCATCCATAATATCTACATCTGCAATAGCAGTAAAGCCATGATCTTCAATTGTCTTTAAATGATCTTCTAGTTTCATCCTTTTACCGCCATATGCTGTATTACATTCGACTATTGTTCCATTCAATTTTTGAACCAAGTCTTTTATTAGATTCGGATTTAAAAAATTATGTCCTCCTGGTTCCCCTGTTGATATTTTAACTGCAACTTTTCCTTTTAATTCTCTACCTACAGCCTCATATATTCTTATTAAACTATCTTTTGTTATTTCCTTAGTAAAATATACTTTAGATTTTTCCATAACTTACCACTTTCCTTTCTTAATACTTATATAATATCACATAAAGTCGACTTTAGGTCAATACTTTTTATTTTATTTTTAACATTTTTTGTATACAAATCAAAATTTATAATTATAACATACAATTTATAATTTACAGAATTTTCTTACCACTATACCAGTGTATACATTATTATTAATTATTTGTATAATTATATATTTTATTTATACTTCTTATTTTCTTTCAATAAATTGCTCTACTTTCATATGAAGTTTATATTTATCTCTAAGTTCAGCTATCTCTTTCATCATTAAAGATTTGTGATGTCTATCTAAAAATTCTTGATTACGCCATTTATCAATTAATAAAACAGTTTCTGAATCATTCATTGGGAAAAAATACTCATATTTTTCATTTCCCTCTTCGGCCCTAACTCTATCTATTATTCCACTTGATACCATTTCTTCTGCAAACTTTTTAGCATTTCCATATTTTCCTGTATAATAAATATTTATTATTAAACTCATAACATTCCTCCAAAATAATTAATTAACTCTCTCAATAACCACATTAAAGTCTTCATTTATATTTTCTAATATTTCAATTCCAGACTCTATTGTTCCTAACTTATATAAAGAGTTAGAATAACTAAAATCTTTATAAAATACTGATATATTTCCCCAAGGTGCATAATATGAAAAATCCCCTACTTTTGGTGTATATCCAGAAGGTAAGTCTTCTGTTGACAAATCTCGTGGTAATGTTGCAATTTTCTCTGTGTTATTATAATCTTCAAATGTTAACGTTAAAGGTAGCATTTCTAAAAATGATCTACTTGCTTTGTTATCATCTAATATTACATATACTTCTCTTCCATTTATAGTTAATTTTATCCTCATATTTTGATTACATTCTATACTTTGTGAACTCTCTAATGTATTATCTATATTATTATTTAAAACATTATCATTTGATAAAGTTTCATTATCTCTAGATGTTATGTCTTGTTCTTCAACTTGATTTACAATCTCCTCTTCATTACTATGAGAAGTATACATTACAAATAAAGTTACAATTCCAATAATTATTAATAATCCTATTACTATTAAAACTATTTTTTGCATAATTATTATTCCCCTTTAAATTTACTAAAAACCTATTTTAGATAGCCATTGATTTACTGTACTTTGTGCATTACTTGAATTGCTTCCATTTATTGCTAATCCCTCTGTAACTGTTGCATTTGGTTCTTAAGCCTGAATATTGTCAGGTGTTCCTGAAAGTCCCGAACCTCCATGTGTAATAAATGGTGCTATTTTTTTCCCAGATAAATCATATTCATCTAAAAATGTATATATTGGCATTGGACAATCTTGCCACCAATTTGGATATCCTAAAAAAATCGTATCATATTCATCTATATTATCAATTCTAGTTTTCAAAGTTGGTCTTGCATTTCTTCTTTGTTCTTCTTGAGCATAATCTACTAATTCATCATAGTCACTTGGGTACGGAACTTCTGTTTCTAATTTAACGATATCTCCTCCAACAGCTTCATGTATAAAATTTGCAACTGTTTCTGTATTTCCACTTTGTGAAAAATATAATACTAATATTTTTCCATTTTGATTTATTTGTTTTGCATTTTCTTTGTCTGACCTTGTTTCTTCAGGTATTTGCTCATTTTCATTATTATTTGTCTGACTTTGTACTATATTTGTACCTGTATTCTCATCTGATAAATTAATATAAGCTATTATTCCAACTACAACAATTATTAATATTAAAACTATTAATACTATCACTTTCTTATACATATTTTTCCTCCATTTCAATAATTATATATTATACTAAAACAAATATTGATATTTTACTTATATAATGTTAAATTTTTCTTTTAGTATATTTGAGATGATATTGTTACATTCTTATTGAGATTAAGTAAATGAATTTACATTAATACTTTCTCCACATTATACATCTAATTTATCATATTCTTCATCAGTTACTGGTTCACACCATTCATTTGTTGTATTAACTCCTGGTACTTCCACTGCAATATGTGAAAACCAACTATTCTTTTTAGCTCCATGCCAATGCTTTACATTTGCAGGTATTGTAACTACATCTCCTGGTTTTAAACTTTGAGCTTCTTTTCTTTCTTCCTGATACCATCCTTCTCCATCTACACAAATTAGTATTTGTCCACCGCCACTTTTAGCTAAATGTTTATGCCAATTATTTCTTGCTGATGGCTCAAATGTTACATTTGCTAAAAATAAACTTGTTTCTTTTAAATTTGTTAATGGCTTTAAATATGAATTTCCTATAAAATATTGTGCATAAGCCGAATTTGGCTCTCCTAATCCAAACATTCCTCCATGGCTTTCTTGAACATCATTACCCAAATACACTTCCTTTGCCATATTAAAAACAGCCCAAGTATTTGGCCATCCTGCATAAAATGCTGCATGAGTAATAATTTCTGCCATTTCCTCTTTGGTAATACCATTATTTTTAGCATTTATTAAATGATGTTTTAATGAGTTATCAAATAAACCTTTTCCCATAAAAATACATATAGTTACTAATGATCTATCCCTTAACGATAGTTTATCTTCTCTACTCCATATCTCTCCAAATAATACATCATCGTTTAATTCTGCAAATTTTGGTGCAAAATCTCCTAAAATATCCCTACCTGCTGTTTGTTTCTTTCTTCATTTTATATTCCTCCTTATCAATATATCAAAACATATAAAAACTTATGTTACAATGCTCTATTTTAGCTGTAAATAAAAACTTCTATAAAACATTTTCTATATCTATATTAAATTATTACATTTCCTATTTTCCACTAGCTCAACATAATATTATAGTAAAAATTTTAATTAATAAAATACTGTAAAATTTTTTTACTCTCCAATTCTTAATTTCATATTCTTTCTCCCCTTTCGTTTTTTATATAACCACTTATTCTTTTACTACAATTGAAAAATATTTTAATATATATTTCAATTTATAATATTTTCTTCTTTTAACTTTAACTCTTTTTTTTTGGATTTTTTAATTTTTTAATTAAACAAAGACTAATATAAACAACAAGTGAAATAACTATTAATATTGATACATATTTTAAATAAAATAGTAATGCACTTTGTTCATAATCAAAAAATTTAAATTCATTTATTAAAAACATATCTTCCCATAATTTTACATCTATAAATGAATATATTCCAAAACCAGATAAAAGCATTAATATAAAATAATATACATATTCAAATATACTTTTTTTGATTTTTACATTAATTTTATTCATCACACCAGTTATATGAAATCCCACATGAATAGCCATTAATACAAATCCCCATGAGGTAGATATCATATGTAGTTTTCTTCCAAACATAGTTGTAGATATATTCAGGAAAGTACATACATTAGATGAAATCATCATTCCACTTATCATCATTCCTAACATTACTATAAATAATAACAAGTTTATAATAATATGGACTATTCTTTGAAAATTATGTTTTCCCTTAAAAATTAATTTATACCATTTTATGTTTAAAATATTATGTATGATAAATAATAAAAATATTATAGTCCCTAATATTTCATGTACTGCATTATCTGTTACATAATATCCCATTAATATAATAAATAAACAAGTCATTATAACATCTAATATAATTCTAAATTTTTTATTCATAACCTTCCCCTTTTAATTATTTGCTAAATAAGAATAAATCAACTTTTATCTTTAATGTATATTTTTTTCCTTATAATAATTTTAAAATCCCTTTATAAGCAATATCATATATACTTAAATATACAAATGGTACTCCTGCTTTTTCCATTGCTTTTTTTTGTTTATCTGTTACAAATGTATACGGATATATTCAATACATAAAAGGTAAAAATGAAAATAAAAACTCATCTTTTTCTTTTTCATTCATATGATAAATAATTTTATCAAGGCACTTTCTTATAATTTTTATTGAATCTCCATAAGCTTTTTTAAATTCTACTAAAACTTCCATATTACTATTTTCTTCCATATCATACATATTCATTGATAATAATTTTAACAAAGTTTGTCTTTTTTCAATTGTATGTGCTAACTTACTTGCAAACACTTCCTTTGTTAATTCATTATTATACTCATATATTTTATTAAGATCATCGATCCACTTTTCATATTCTCTTTGAAAAAGTGCTAAGAATATTTCTTCCTTAGTTTCAAAATAATTATATATTGATGTACGAGAAAATGATGTTGTTTCTCCAATTCTTTTTATTGTTATATCTTTAAAATTTTCAGTTTTATAAAGTTTTGCACAAGCATTTATTATCTCTTCTTTTCTTATATCTGTTATTTTTTTATTCATTTTTCTATCTCCAATCTAATCATTTTTTATACCTTATTACATACAAATTAAATTTTATCCTTTATTTATAAATACGTTTTTATTAATTTCCATCATCTTTTGACATTGTGTCAGACATTTATTATATATCACATTTCTGACACGATGTCATTTTTTTTTATATAGATATGACTTTTAGTACTATTAAAGTATCATTAAATAAAAAAAATGAGATGATTTTGTCAAAACCATTTCATTTTTATTATACAAATCTATTTTTCCTAGTATATTTTATAACACCATTATTATACATCACTTTAATAATTTTCATTATATTTTTCCCAAATTTTTCTAAAATATTTCAAAGATAATGTTGATAAAGTAAAATCAATAACAGGAACTAATGAACTAAATAATATATTTTCATAATTTCTTACTACATACGAATAGATAACTACTATATAAGTAAAAATACAAATACATATCTTCCTTATCCAACTCAACTTTTTTATTTCATTCTTTTATTTTTGCAATTCTTCATTTCTCAATAATAGCACTTTCATAGACAAACAAAATATTAATATATAATTGCTTTTTTCAAACTTCTTTATACTTGCTGATATAAAAAAATTGAAGATAAATAACTCTTCAATCTTAAAAAAATAATCATTATGGTACCGATGGTGGGACTTGAACCCACACGATATTGCTATCAACAGATTTTGAGTCTGTCGTGTCTGCCATTCCACCACATCGGCAAAAATAAAAAGTACTAAAATCTAGTACTTTTTTATTATACATTATATTTAGTTGAAAATCAATACATTTTTTCAATTTATTTATGCATGTTTAACTTTATCATATACCCCATAACTATTTGTGCTATAATCTTTACTATAATCTTCTTCCAGTTCTTTCTTTTTAAATAACTTAAATCTATCTTTCATATAATTTCTTCTTTGTTTTTCTTTATTTTCTAATATCTCTTTATCTATTAAATATTTATCAATCATATTTTTCATATTAACAAAAGCATATTCTTCTCTTACCTTTTTTATATATTTTGGATCGAGTTCAATTGCATATTCAAGAGATGCCATTGATTTTTCATATTCTTTTTTTAACGCATATATAACAGCAATCTTATAATACGCTTTTGGTCCATACACACCAGAATTTAACATTTTTTTATATGCCTCAATTGCTTCATCATATTCACCTAATATATGACATATATTTCCTAAATTATAAAATGCTGTATATAAATCTGATTTTATTTCTCCTGCTTTTTTAAATGCTGCCTTAGCCTCTTCATACTCACCTACTTCTAACTCAATTATAGCTATATTATAATACATTTCATAAGAATCGGGATGTTTTTCTAAAGCTTTTTTATATACATTTACAGCCTCTTTAAATTTTCCTTGACTTGTATAACAAATTCCAAGTGCTTCTTTTGCTTCATAAAAATCAGATTTTATTTTTATACATTTATTAAACATCACAATAGCTGTATCTTTTTTATTGGTTTCATCTAATATCAAACCTAACTCATAATACGACTTATAATCATTCTTATCTAAATCTATTGCTAAGGCAAATGAATCCCTAGCATTTATAAAATCATTTAAATTTTTATAACAAATCCCTAAAATATATAAATACTCAGCTTTTCTGCCTTCATAAGATACTAATTTTGTGATATATCCAATTGTTTTACTATATTCCTTTGAAAAAAAAGAATATTTCATCCTGTAATATAATATCTTTCTAGTAATGATAATATTATTATATTGTAATATAATTGAAATGGCTGGCAATACGAAGGAAAATATAAATATACAAATTTGAATATATAATGGTATATATGCGTTATTAACTGTAAAAGATATATATGAACCAATACAAACTGCTACTACTGGTATAATTACAAGATTTTCAGGTGCATATCTTTTTATATATCTAAAACTTAATAAAATTAAAAAAAATATTTCTACAATTATTGTTATAAATCTTTCTACTATCATTTATAATCCTCCGCTTCGACAACATTATATATTAAATAAATTACTCTTTCAATAATAGATTATATACTTTGACATGTTTAGACAAAATTAGTATAAAGATTTGACTATTACCTAAAAATTTTGTATAATATGATAATTAAAAGGGCGGGAAAAATATGAAAAAAAAATATAGTACTTTAAAAAATGTAAAAAAAATTCACATGATTGGAATCGGTGGAGTAAGTATGAGCGGAATTGCAATAATGCTAAAAAAAGCTGGATATATAGTTACTGGATCAGATAAAAAAGATGGTGATATGATAAACATATTAAAAGATAATAATATTCCTGTATATATAGGGTCTCATGCTGAATTAGTTAAAGATGCTGATATAGTGGTATATACATCTGCTATCAATCAACATGATCCAGAATTTGTTCGTGCAAAAGCTCTAAACATTCCAACTTTTGAAAGAGCAAAATTTTTAGGACTATTACTTAAATGTTATAAAACACCAATATGTATATCAGGAACACATGGAAAAACAACAACCACATCTATGACTGCAGCAATTTTTATTGATGCAAACTATGATCCCAACATACAAATTGGAGGTAAATTTAAAAAACTACAAAATAGAAATTATAGAATTGGTAATTCAGAATTTTTTATTTTAGAATCTTGTGAATACGTAGATAGTTTTTTAAATTTTCCACACCATACAGCGACTATTTTAAATATTGATGAAGATCATTTGGATTATTTCTCAGGAATAGAAGAAATAAAAGCGTCTTTTAAGAAATTTATCCTAATGTTACCTAAAAACGGTTTTTTGATTATAAATCAAGATGATATAAATTGCATGTCAGTATATGATGAAATAAAAGACGAATTAAAAAGAAATGAAATCAAAGTATTCACTTTTTCTCTTAGTGAGCCTACTGCAACAATATATGCCAAGAATATTTCATGTAATATAAAAGGCTTTTATTCTTTTGATGTTATTGATCCAGATACTTTAGAAAAACACAGTTTTTATTTAACAGTTCCTGGAATTCATAACGTATATGATGCATTAGCAGCTATTACTACAGCATATGCACATGGAATAAAAATCTATCAAATGAGAAAAAGTCTAAACGAATTTTGTGGTGCCAAAAGAAGATTTGAACTAAAAAAAGACTTAGGTAATAATATTCTAGTTTATGATGACTATGCACATCATCCTACAGAAGTTAAAGCAACTCTTTCTGCCGCTAAGCAAAAAGAACATAATCGAATAATTGCTATATTTCAACCTCATACCTATTCTAGAACAAAAGAATTATTAAGTGATTTTTCCACTTCGTTTTCTGATGCTGATATTGTAATTATCACAGATATTTACGCTGCAAGAGAAAAAGACGATGGAACAATTTCAGCTCAAGATTTAGTAGATCTACTTAGAAAACATAAAGTTAATGCTATACATATTTCAAAATTTAAAGATATTTCAAATTATGTAAAAGAAAATATGAAACCAAATGATATAATTCTCACAATTGGTGCAGGAGATATAACTCATTTAAGTGATTTATTATAATAGTAAAAAAGTGTATAATAGTAATTATAAAACTCTATTATACACTTTTTTCTTTTTTTATATTTTGATATTGTTTTTTAACACAGTTGATTATGTGGAAGTTGCTTACTATATATTTTTGCAATTTTATTATCTATGTAATTTAATACTTTAGCATATAATGTTAATCTTCTAGAATCACTTTTAGATAATTTTTTTTTAGTTTTATATTTTAAACTATGTTCATTAGTTGACCAAAAATCCATAGCCATAGTTCTTAGTTGAATTTCTATTTTTATTGCTAATTCTCTATTATTTACAACAACTACTTTTTCTATAATTAAATGATATCCAGAATAACCGCTTTTTTTAGGTTTAGTTATATAGTCTTTCCTCTTTATAACTTTTATGCCTGGAAGTTTTTCAATTATCCTTATTAATGTATATATATTATCTTTTAAAGGGCAAACCACTCTTACTCCAGCAATATCATTTATTTTAGTAAATAAGTTTTCATAATTTAAATCATATCCCTTTTTCTTCATCTTATTTATTATACTTTCTGGAGTTTTTATTCTATAAACAATATTATTTATTAAATTATCTTTAAAAATGTCATAATACTTTTGTTTAACCTCAGTTAAATTATCTACTACTTCTTCTAACGCTAACTTATAAATATTTATTACATTTTGATATTGTTTATCATCATTTATAACAGATAATGAGTTAATCTGTAACTGTTCGTTACTTTCTTTTCTTTTTAAAAAATCTATAACTATCTTCCCCTTCCACAATACATATAGTTATTCTATTATACAATTGTTATATAATTATATTTTTTGTGTGATTATATTGTGAAAGTTTATTATTAATAAAAGTGTTATATTATTAGTAATCATAACAATATATTATAAAAATTAATATAACTTATAATAATTTTCTTTTATTCTTTGTCAAATTAATTAAAATATCCTTAAATTCAAAATAATTATCAATATAATATTCAAATTCTCTTGTACAAAGCAAATTATATAAAAGAAATATATCTTCTTTAACTTTTAAATTATATTTATTAATTAAATACTTTAATAAATTGATTAATCCTTCTTCTTCTTTATCGTTAATCTTATCTTTTTTACTCTGTATACAAATAGCTATCGAAATACTTTCAAAATTAATATCAAAACAAGATGTAGAATAAGCCACTTCTTCTTCCGGAATTATATTTACTATGTTACCATTTTGTTCTATTATATAATTATATGATAGATATTTCTCATCTTGATATTTCAAATTTTCAATATATTCAATTGGAAATTTAGATAATATAGGACAAACTATTATCTTAGTTATTTTTTTTCTCTTTTCTTTACTTCTTGTCATCTCATTTTCTTCTATTTCTTTTAAATATATTTTCATATTAAATCACCATGTTATACTGTATGAAACAAGTAGTTATATTGTTAAAATATATACAAGCTTGACTTATCATAATTCTTTGATATAATATTGTATGTAAAAAAGGATGTGTTTTAAGTGAAAATTGGAATTGTAGGATTACCTAATGTTGGTAAATCAACACTTTTTAATGCTATAACAAAAGCTGGTGCAGAAAGTGCTAATTATCCATTTTGTACAATAGAACCAAATGTTGGAATTGTAACTGTACCAGATAAAAGAATAGAAGTACTTTCAAAAATGTATGATACAGATAAATCTACATATGCAACAATAGAATTTGTTGATATTGCTGGTCTAGTAAAAGGTGCCTCAAAAGGAGAGGGACTAGGCAATAAATTTTTATCTCATATAAGAGAAACTGACGCTATTGCTCATATTGTTAGATGCTTTGATGACGAACAAATAGTTCATGTTGAAGGAAAAATAGATCCAATATCTGATATTGAAACTATATCTTTAGAATTAATATTTTCAGATATAGAGACTATAAATAAAAGGATAGAAAGAGTTGAAAAATTAACTAAATCTGGAGATAAAAAAGCATTACAAGAAAAAGAACTACTTAATAGGTTACTTGCTCATCTTGAAAGTGAAAAACCAATAAGGACTTTTGAATTTAAAGAAGATGATAAAGACTTATTAAAAGATATTTACTTATTAACTAATAAACCAATTATTTATGTAGCAAATGTTTCAGAGAATCAAATTGAAACTCAGGAAAATGATCCTTATGTATTAAAAGTAAAAGAGTATGCAAAAAAAGAAAATGCAAAGGTTATCGTACTATGTGCAAAACTTGAAGAGGATTTAAGTGAACTTGAAGATGAAGATAGAGTGGCTTTAATGCAAGACTACGGCATAAATGAATCTGGACTTGATAAACTTATAAAGACAAGTTACAGTATTCTTGGACTTATTTCCTATCTTACTGCTGGTAAACAAGAAGTTAGAGCTTGGACAATAAAAAAAGGTACAAAAGCTCCTCAGGCTGCACGGAAAAATCCACTCTGATTTTGAAAGAGGTTTTATAAAAGCTGAAGTTGTTTCTTATGAAGATTTAATAAAATATGGTTCTATGAATGCTACAAAAGAAAAAGGATTAGTTAGATTAGAAGGCAAAGATTATATTGTACAAGATGGCGACGTTATCTTATTTAGATTTAATGTTTAAATAACACCATCTAACTCATTTATAGTTTGAGTTAGATGGTGTTATTATTTAACATTTTTTTTGAAAAAAATATATTAACAACACATATGCATAACAACATCCATACTACATATTGTAAATCTAATTTTATCAATAAACAAGATACTATTGCACCAAATATACATTGTCCTATTTTCCTAAACATAGTTAAATATGCAAATAATGTTTGATGATAATTGCTATCAAATTTATCTAGTATCAGATTTTGCATATATAATTTTATAGGGTCTCTTACCATTAATATTAAAGAAAAACCTATAGTCATAATTAAAAATTTTAATACTACAGTATTACATAGATAAAATCCTACTAATACAAAAATAAAAGCTATACCTAAACTAAACGATAGTATATATATTACTTTATTTTTTAGTTTTTTATATAAACTCGGATAACTAATATTAGCAATAATTCTAGCTATTCTTGATATAAATATAATTATTCCTAAATAAGTCGCTACATTTTGTATTGTCATATATTCTTTTAATTCAAATTGAATTAATAATTGACTATTATGCTGACCAATATATACAACTCCATAAAAAACACCATATAAAATCATTATTGCTAAAACTAATTTATTTGTAATTAACATAGTTTTACCTATTTTATTCGTTTCTTTTTTTTCTACAACTGTCTCTCCTTTAATATCAGCAATATCAAAAATATAAAAAGAAAGTAAAAAACAGATTAAACAATTTAATATACACAACAACATAGGTAAATATTCAAAAATATTAAATAACCCTCCTATAATAAGTGCTATTATAGCTGTTACAACAGCATATATAGTATTTGTATTGCTTCTTAGTTTAACAAATTCTTTACCTTTTTCTAGATAATTCAAATTATTTTTTATTAAAATATCTCCCATATTTTTAAACAAAAAGGCAGTTTCATAAATCACCATTGCTATAATAAACCAGTTATATTTAGTACAAAATGTAATTAATATACTAGATAGTAATAAAAAAATGAACCAACTCTTATAGAAGTAGTATTTCCTATCTTTTTTATAATTCTTAGTATTGGAATTTGTAAAATTATACCAAATAAACTTGAAACTGTAGTAAGAAGTGTAACTTGAAATGCTGAAAAATCTTTTACTTCTGTTAACCAAATACTACTTATAGCTATATAAAACATTAAATCTCCTGACAAACCTGAATACCATGGATATATTCTTGATACTCTTTTTAATTCTTGTTTCATATTTTACCTCATATAATATAACAAAATAATTATATAAAATATTTCGACTTTTATCAACATTACACTGAAATTAATTTTTGTAATATACAAAAAGATTACATATAAATTTCTATATGTAATCTTCTATAACAATTATTATTTATCACCTCTAAGTTTTGAAATAATTTTCATTCTTTGTGCATCATTAAACTCCTCTAATGATTCCTTCCTATTAAGTGTATCTATAACTTTTGCTAAATGAGGTGCACAGTTTATAACCTTTATCCATTCAAATTTTAAAATATCCTTTGGAATATATGAAACATTAGTAGATATTACTTTATAAAAAACTCCTTCCCTATACGCTTTTTCAAAAATTTTAGTTCCTTCAGTAAAAAGAGAAAAAGTAGTAATCAAAAATATTTTCTTTGCTCCATTTTGTTTAAGATACTTAGCTGCTTTAATCATAGACTCACCCGAAGATATCATATCATCTGCTAAAATAACATTTTTACCTTCAACACTAGTTCCTATATATTCACTTACTTTTATTGGATTTTTACCATTTTCTACTTTACTATAATCTCTTCTTTTTTGAAAATGACCCAAACTACAACCAAGTATATCTGAATAATAACGTGCTCTTCCAATAGCTCCCTCATCTGGTGCTATAACTTTAATATTATCTAAAGTATCCCGTTCATTATCAATTAAATAACTTAAAATAGTATGCGTTGGATAACAATTTTCAAAGCCTTTTGTAGGAATAGCATTTGCAACATTTGGTGCATGTGCATCATATGTTATAATATTTCTAATTCCTAAATTTATAAGCTCCTGTAAAGCAATTGGACAATCTAAAGACTCTCTCCCTTCTCTAACCCTTTTATGTTGTCTTGACTGATACAGTAATGGTGTAACTGCACTTATTATTTCAGCATGTCCACATATTGCAGACGTAACTCTTTTCAAATCTTGAAAATGTTCATCAGGTGCCATATTATGAGGTCTACCATGAAATAAATAAGAGATATCATAGTTTCCAATATCAGATATAATATATACATCCTTATATCTAACAGGTGCTTTTATTATAGCCTTCCCCTCTCCATTTGAAAATCTTTCAACAGATATTGGTACAATAAAACTATCTTGAGTTTTTCTTATCTTTTTTAACTCTTCATTTACTAAATTTCCAAACTCTTGACAATTTGGCAGTACTATAATCCGCAAATCATTATTATCTTTAAGCATAAAAATTCTCCTTTCATTACTTACTAAATAATTATTTTAAGTTTAAATATTAAATTTAACTATATAATATATCACCTATTAACTTTTGTCAATTGCTAATAGCTATTTATTTTTATTTACTGTATAATTATTAATTTAAAAGTAAGTATTATTTGCCTCTATAAGCTACTATAAATACATTTCTACATTTTTTTATTTTAATTCATATAAGAAATCATGTACTCAATAATATCAAAATTCATATTTTTCAATTCTTAAGCTTGTATTATCCTTAGTTCAGTTTGTCATATTACATTGTTTTAAAGCACTATGATGAACTTATTCGTAGCTAACTATATAAACTTTCATTAATTCTTTCATTTTCTTATAAATTCATTAAAAATGATATTACTAATCTTTTTACCTTGTCTATAAACATATTTATCATTTCTATAATCCTTGTCTTTAAAATCTTTGATGAAAATCGTTAGAATATAATTTTTATACTTAGTTGATACAATACCACCATCATTTTTAACAAATTGATATTTTCCACTTCTTTATAAATTTTATCTATTCCATCTCCAACCATTTCATGATACTTTTGATTTTTTATTATATCTATAATTTCTTGTGTAATTTTTTATCAAATAATTCATAATCATTTAATTTTTTTCATACTAAATAATAATCATAAGCTGTAGTTTCAGAAAATACTTCATTCTCTACTTATTTAAATAAGCTATATAATTTGGTATCACTACAACCTACATTTTGTATTGTTTCATTTATTTTATCTATTCCTAAGAAATATATAAGCATATTGGTTGCTACATTATCGCTTATAATCATCATTAAAGTTGCAACATCAAGAATAGAAAATTTTATTCCTTTTGATAAATATCTCAATATTCCACTGCCATTAACATAGTGTTTGTCTAAATATGTAAGTTTTTCTTTTCCATTTATATTTAATACATTCCTATTTAAATCATCATAATAAACAGCAACTTTACCATCAAAATTAACTAAGCTATCTTTTATTACTTTTTCTATATGCATAACTAAATTCTCTTATCTATAAAACAATATTTATTACACATTCCATATTAGTCTTATTTATATCATAAAAACTATTTAAAAACATTTATTTATAAATATTAACATTAGTTGATATTTTATATTTAACAACCTTATTATCTGTCCACTATCTATTAGTTCTTTTAATTCTCTATTATAAATAGTCTCACATAAATTATAACACTAAATCCTATTTTTCAATATTTAGGACTAAAAAAGATCATTTCAAAAGAAACGATCTAAGATTTTTATATTCATCAAAATTTTTGGCTCTAATAACGACTGATACAAATATCAATCAATCTTTTTAAAGTGTATCACATTTTTTATGAATTGCAATAAAAAAATATATAAATTTATATAAAGAAAGATGTCATATAAAAAGTCATACAACATCCTTCTTTTAATTACTTGAAAATCTTATACTAAACGATAATCGGTGCCATCAGATAACTGGAATTTAAATCTTCTGTCAAAGGTTCTGTCCCTTTTTTCAATGGGATATTTCTTTGTTTTCAAGCTGTATGGACAAACATAAACATACAAAGAAAAATTATCAATTTTTTTTGCTTCCTCTTTTGAAAGAAACCGAATTTTTTGAAGTTCAGGCTCATCACAGCCATATTCCCATACATCTCTGAACTGAAAGTCATCTTCATGCTCCCAAAGGTTAATAATTCCTACATACTTATTATCATCTACAACAGCAAATTGAATAGGATGTTCTCCACCCGAAAAACATTTCTTATCCTTTGTTGTACCAGTTGCAAGTAAACGAGCCTCATAGAAACTATACGTCCCCGAAAGCTTGAGATCCATCTCAATGATTTTTTTATCCTTGTTTCTACCATCCGTCTTCTTACACTTATACCTTGAGTCATATATGTATAGCATTTTTGATATAGGTGCTTTAGTTGCTACAGCTTCCAATCCAAAGAAACCATACACAGTATAGTTACATACTTTTTTTGCATCTTCATCTGAATAAACGGTAAAATAATACTCTCTTTCATCTTTTGATGTACCATACTCATGAACATTATATTCAAAGTATCCAGATGTAGTACAAAAATGCGGATTACACACACCTATGAACGCAACTGGTCCAATTTCCTTACAGAAACCAAAACCACAAGTATAGCCACCTGTCAACTTGTTCAAAGCTACAACTTCATCGTAGCTATACTTACCATCTAATAAATAATCATTGCATCCTATAGTATCATGTACATGTATAAAAAACCGTTTACCAATTTTTTCTACATTCATCTCCCTTTCAGGGTATGCTTTTTTTACTAGCATAGTTAAAATCTTTTCAAGCATAGTTCTTTCCTCCTTAATGCTTTGTTGTTGATAACCTACTATATTTAAAACTAAAAGCCAGAGAAAATATTTCTCTCACTATTTAGTGAAAAGAGATAAGAATAAAGCAAAATTACTATATTATACATATATATTACCATATTTAACATAATTTTTCAATACAGCCATAATATTTGCTCAATTTTTTAAGTTTTAACATTATTAAATAAATATAATGCAATTTTATTTCTTTCAGTTTGCTTCTTCTCCATAATTTTAACCATTGCAAACATTACAAGTTTATATTTTGTAAAATTTATTAAAGTTTGTCTATATTCTTTATCTATTATTTTATCATAGAATTAAACTTTTCATATATTTGGGACTTATCATATAAAATATTTTCCCAACCTCTTGTAAATGGACATATTTCTAATCTTAATTTTTATATTTATATTGCCAAGTTCTATGATAATTTCACAAGTTATGTTATTTTGAGATTTACATTTTTTAAAAATAATTTTTTATTTTCTATCTTCTATAGTCCCTTTATTATTTTTTATCGCTGACTAATCAAAAAAATACAAAAACCAACCATTTTGCTGATTGATTTTTGTATCTTACTATTCAATTAGTTCGAATAGATTTGTTATTGGTGGGCAGGGATGGATTCGAACCATCGTAGGCGAATGCCAACAGATTTACAGTCTGCCTCCTTTAGCCACTCGGACACCTACCCGAATGTCACAAAAAAATGGTGGGCCTTCAGGGATTCGAACCCCGGACCATCCGGTTATGAGCCGGGTGCTCTGACCAACTGAGCTAAAGGCCCATTTTTCTGGAACATTTATATTATAATTTATTTAATCTTAAAAGTCAATAGTTTTATTGTTTTTTTTACAATTTATGCTACTTAATATTTGCTATATTGTACTTTTATAAATAAAAACTCTTTTGATATATAATTTTTTAAAATAAATGAGGAAATTGTTGTATAATTCCATTAACAAAAAATTCAGACATTTTTAAAATCTCCTTTTGAACCATATCATAACTATTTATATCTTCTTCATAATTCTTTTGTATTCTACTATTCACTTGATTTGTTGTAAGTTTTAAGTGATCATATAACATTTTATGTACTTCTTCAATTGGATAAAACGGGTTTATACTCCAAAATGCTTCTGCCATTTCATCAGCATTTTTATACCATTTTATATTTAAATTCTTTGCTTTTACTTGATCATTATTTTTTAGTGCAACAATTAATTCTTTTCCAATCACCAAATGTTCTGTTAATAATTGTTGAATTTTATTTGCCACATCAACTCCATAATATTGTCTAAAAACATCTGCAATATCTTGAGGGTTTTCTAGTAAACGAGCTTGTGTTGCATCTAAATCCCTTAAGTCTTCTACAATACTTATTAAAAGCATTCGTGTCCATATTATATGTTGTTCCCATACTAAATTCATTTGCTTTAATAATTTGACTTGACTACCATTTATAATATAATTTATATTGTTATTATAATCTGGATATATATATATTTGTTGTCCAATTTTTAAATTATATGGATTTATTCCTACATTACTATCCATTATATTTTTTACTGTTGTTTTATATTTCATGGCTAAATCATATAGTGTATCTCCAGGTTGTATTATATGTAAATTTGAAATTACAAAACTTTAATTAGTCTTTTATTTTTTTCTAATAACTCTAAATATTTATTAACTAATTGATAATTGTTAAATCCGAGCCGCTATAAAATATTATAACACTAGTACAAAAAAAACAAAGTAAAGATAACTTTACCTTGCTTTGTTGGGGTATATATGTAAAAACGTTACATTCTATTTAATTTTTATAATACTTTTTGTAAAAATTTTTTATTTTCTTCTATTATATTCTGTAGTAATATTAATCTTAATATATCGGATTCATCAAAAATTTTATCCATAATATATCACCCTAATTTTTGCAAACCTTACCATAATCATCTTCACAACCACCAAGCCAAATTAAAAATCTACAAAAAAACTCTGGAGAATTTTTTATAGTTATCGTAGTAAACATTAAAAATGAAATTACAATAACACTAATAAATATAGTTTCAATTCCTTTCTTAGTTTCTCTCATAATATTACCTCACAATAAATATATTATAATTATTTCTATTTTATGAGATATAATACATTATTCGCTTTATTTAGTTTTTTTCTCTATTTCTTCTACTTTTAATTTTTGTTCATCTGATGACATCCAATGATTAAATCTTGGTACAAAATCATATCCCTGATTTTTTAATTCTTTAGAATCTTTTCTTTCAATTTCTAAATTAGACTCTAAACTTACTTTATCTTTATTTTTTTTACTCATAAAAAAACACCCTATATATATTATTAGTCTTTTTAATAATAATATACAAGAGTATTAAATTAACCTATTCAACCTCAAATTTTTCCTCTTTAAGATCACCATCTTCATTTTGAACTAAAATATTAATCCTTTTTTCGGCCTTATCTAATTTTTCACTACATTCTTTTGAAAGTTTCATTCCATTTTCAAACTTCTCAATTGCCTCTTCTAAGCTTAAATCTCCTCTTTCAAGATCTGTTGCGATTTTTTCTAATTCATTTAAACTTTGTTCAAAAGTTTTCTCATCTTTTTCTTCAGCCATTTTATCCTCCTAATCCACTATAACTTTGATTTTTCCATCATTCAAAATAATATTTAATCTATCATCTTTACTAACATCTTTTATACTTTTTACAACTTTTCTTTCTTCATTTTCAACAACACTATAACCACGAGTTAATGTTTTTAACGGACTTAAAGCATCAAGCTTAGTTATACACTGTATAGTCTTAGATTTATATTTTTCAACCCTTAACTTTAAAATATTATATCCATCTTTTATATTACTATCAATAAGCATTCTATACTTATTAATCTTATCAAGTGGAACCTTTTCAAGTTTTGACGCTTTTAATCTTTCAACATACTGCCTTCTTCTTTCTATATAGTTTTTTATTGCATTTAAATTTCTTTTTTTATTTAATAAAATTTTATTCACAATATCCACATATTGAGGATATACTAATTCAGCAGCAGCAGATGGAGTAGGTGCTCTTAAATCAGAAACAAAATCACAAATTGTAAAATCTGTTTCATGTCCAACCGCAGAAATTACAGGTATATTAGATTCAAATATTTTTCTAGCTAAGGCTTCATCGTTAAATCCAAATAAATCTTCAAATGAACCTCCACCTCTTGCTATAATAATAACATCAACATTATTAAGTTTATTAAACGCTTCTAATCCCTTTATTACAGTTGAACTAACATTTACCCCTTGAACAGCAGCTGGATAAACAAGTAAATCAACTTTATCATAGCGTCTAGTTGATACATTTATTATATCTCTAATAACTGCACCAGTCCTTGAAGTTATGACTCCTACTCTTTTAGGTAAAAACGGAATTTGTTTTTTATGCTCTGGGTTAAATAAGCCTTCAAGTTGCAGTTTCTTTTTTAATTGTTCATAAGCTAAATATAAATCTCCAAGTCCATCTGGAGTCATTGTTTTACAATAAATTTGATAAGTTCCATCTCTTTCAAACACACTCACTTGTCCATTAATAGTAACTTTCATTCCATCTTGTGGTTTAAACTTAACTAATGATGCAAATGATTTAAACATAACACATTTTATTGTAGAAGTATCGTCTTTTAATGTAAAATAAAAATGTCCTGTATAATGCGCTTTAAAATTAGTTATTTCCCCACTTATACTTATATTATTTAAAAATTCATCTTTATCAAAAATAAGTTTTATATATTTATTAATTTGAGATACTGTATATATTTTATCCATTAAGCTTCCTTTCCTTCTGATATAACCTTAGCAATTACTCCATTTACAAATGATTTAGAGCCGAGGATTTCCATACATTTTTGCAAGTTCGACTGCCTCATTTGCACTTACTTTTACTGGTATATCCGACATATACTTAATTTCATAAATTGCTAGTCTTAATATAGCTAAATCAATTTTAGCTATTCTTGATAAAGTCCAATTTTTTAATTTAGACAATATTATTTTGTCAATTTCAGAAATATTATCACAAACACCATTTAAAACTTTTTCAATATATTCTTTTTCTTCTTCTATATTTTCATTTTCTATAAAACAATATTCTAATATACTTTCAACATTATGCTTGTCCATAAATTCTAATTGATAAACACATTTAAAAGCATTATCTCTAGCTTTTTTCCTACTCATAAAATTTTTTTACTCCCACTTAATTATTTATTATCTTTTTTTTCTTGATAATAGTATACATTATCTGAATTTCTTTTATTCTTGAAATTATTAAATAAATCTTTAAAAAAAGATTCATTATCTTGTAATTTTTTACCTACAAAAATAGCCAATCCTAGTAATACTAACAATACCACTAATCTTGTAAGCAACTCAACTATTCCAAGTGCATATAATACTACAACTATTGCTACACATATAATAACATATTTATTCTTTATAATATAATCTAAAAAATCTCTCATAAAAATCTCACCTTACTTTTTTTGAGGTTCTACGTATACACCTCTGATTTTTACATTTACTTCTTTTATTTCTACAGTTGTTTGCTTAAGCACACTAGATTTAATATTTTCTTGTAATTTTGCAGTTAATGTTGGAACTACAGTGTCAGGTAAAATAGAAGTATATACATTTGCTAATATTCCTTCTTCTGACATGCTAACATCTACTTTTACATTTTTTAGTTCTGCATAGCTTTTGGTTACTCCATATATAATATTTTCAAACGTATCTCTAGTTATATATACTGTTCCCTTTTCACTTTTTATTGCTAGCCCACCTTTTCTTTCTTCATTAGTATCAGAAGATGCAAATACACCTATAAGTCCTAAAATAGCTAATACAGCACCTATAACAACACCAGATAATTTATTTTGTAAAAGCCACATTTTTATATTACTAAAAGCTCCTGTTATATCTACTACTCCTGTTGATACCAATAATATGCATACTGCAAGTATAATTATTACAATCGAAAAAACTACTAATAAAAATTTATCAAAGCCTTTCATTATTTCCCCTCCTAAACTTATAGCCCAAACAAACAAAATTAGTTTGGGCTTTAATAATATAACTTATTCCTCATCTACTTCAACTTTAGCTGTATCTTTTTTATCAAAAGTTATTCCTTGTACATTAATATTTACAGCTACTACTTCAAGACCAGTCATATTTTCAACAGCACTTTTTACAGCATTTTGAGCAGCCCAAGCTATATCTGGAATTCTAACCCCATAAGTTACATTAACAAATAAATCAATTGTAACTTTTTTTCCATCAAGATCTATTTTAACTCCTTTTGAATACTTTTTATTACTACCTAATATTTGATTAATTCCATCAACAAATCCAAGTGTCATTCCAGCAATTCCTTCAACTTCTGAAGCTGCAAGACCTGCAATGATTCCAATAACATCCTCTGATATATTTAAATTAGTTGCGATCTCAACATTTGTAGAATCGTTTGTTTCTTCTACAACTTTTTCTTCTATTTCTTTTTTACTCATAATAAATTCCTCCTTTAATATGTAATTTATTATCTACATATCTTATGTACATTATACATTAAGTAATATAAAAAGTCACGTATTTTCTTAAAACTTTCACAAAATACACTATATGAACTCATTATAATCAATTGAATTAAATTCTTCATAATCATTATAGTTATAATTATATCTTTCATTGTATCTATATTGAGGTTCATAATAATCTGTCATTTCATTTATTACTTCTTGAAAAATCTGACTTCCTGAAATCATTCCAAAAAATAATAAAATTATCAAGTGAAAAGTTACAACTATTAATGAAATTCCAGAAAAAACAATTCCGACTATAGGATCAGATTTCTTTTTATTCTTTCTTTTACTAAATAATTCGGCTATTCCTAAAATAAGTCCTACAATTGCAGGAATAAATGCTAAGTATCTAATAAATGGTATAAAACTAAATATTATAGATATTACCCCAAGTATAAGAGAAGCTATTCCCATAACATATCACTCCTTTTATATCTTTGATCCAAGTTTCTTTCCACCAATTAAATGATAATGAATATGATGCACTACCTGTCCGCCATTTTCTCCAGTATTACATATAACTCTATACCCTTCATCTTTTACCCCACAAATTTTAGCCACCTCTTTTATAGCAATCTGAAGCTTAGATATATATTCTATATTATCTTCAGTTACACAATTCAAATTATCAATATGTATCTTAGGTATTAAAAGTACATGAACTGGAGCAACTGGATGTATATCTTTAAAAGCTAAAACATAATCATTTTCATATACTTTTGTTGAAGGTACTTCCCCTTTTATTATTTTACAAAACAAACAATCAGACATATATAACATCCTCCTTCTAAAATTAACATTCCTCCTTTTATATAATACTACAAACTACTGATGTTTGCAAGTATAAATACATTTAATTTTATCTTTTGTATTTAATTTTATATTTGAGAGAAATATATATAAAACATAAAAAATCACTAAAAGTAACAATACAAATAGTGATTTTTTATTATATTTTTATGTTATAAATTATTAAATCTTTTTACTCCCCATGTTTTTAAAAGTAAATATTCAACTATATTTAATATAGTAACAATTACTATCACACCTACTACTACATATCTCGTTATATTTGTTGAAAAATACATAAAAATCGAGCCACCAATTAAAATAATAATCATAGGTACAAAAGTTGAAATAAAACTACTAAAGGATTGTTTAACCACTTGAGTTTCTGTTATATAATCAAACCTTGGATATTTTAAATTTATTAATATTCCAAACTGAGCAATACATAATGCTAAAACCATAATTAATACTAAATTTAACATACATTCTAAAATATTTAATTTTAATTTTACATATAATAATATTGTACATATAAAAGTAATAGGAAAAGCAACAATTATATTTAATAATATCTTACTTTTAAATACATCCATTTCTTTTATAGGCAAACTTTTTACTATCCAAAAGTTTTTACCTTCCAATGATATAGATGAACATGCAGTATTAGTCATACAGATTATAAATGATGTTAGTAAGATAATTATCTTAAAAATAGAATTATCTCCTAATCCACCTTGATTTAAAACTTGATTAATTGCGTTATTTCCAAATATTAAAACATAAATTGTCAATAAAACATATAATATTGGTCCAAATGCTGTATTAAAAACATAAATAGTACTAGAAATATATCTCTTTACTTCTTTTTTTAACATACTATTAATAATTCCATTTCTTACATATTTTTTCTCTTTTTTACTATTTAATTTTTTTTCATCTTTTAACTTTGATAATATTTTCTTATATTGTTTAGATAATACTAGTAAAAATAAATAAACTACTATAATATTAATAACTATAAATATTATAAACGAAATTATATTTACATTTGATATTATATCTTTTATTAAATATATTATATATAAATACTTTTTAAAAAAATTTTCTATATTTTGTATATTTTGAATAAATAAATTTCCTATTTGTCTAATAAATGAAAAACTAAAAAACACAGCAAAAAATACTACAAAAGTAAAAAATAATTCTACAAATTTGTGACTTTTACCTTTAGACGATACAATAGCTATTAAAAATCCAAAAGCACTTGCAATAATTATTGGAATAATTGGTAAAAATAAAGTCATTAAAACTCCAATTAGGTAAAATAAAATACTTTGTTTACTTATAATACCATATAAAATAAAAGATGGCATAAAAATAATAATTGCATATACTAAATTGATTATATATAAACTAAGTACTCTACTTGCTAATATATGCTTGAACTTTATTGGTATTGAGAATAGCATATCATTGTCTTTTACATCAAATAACGCATTTTTAGATTTATATATAGTGGTCATAAATATAAAAGTACTGGTAAATACAAAAAAAATAATTGGTATATAATGTTGTAGATTATATTCTTTTAAATAATCCATTCCTAAATAAGAATATAGACAAACATAAACTAGAATTATTAATAAAATTATAAAACCCAACATTAAAGTTTTAAATGTTTTAATTCTATTTTTCTTATCTAAAAACTTATTAATATTAAAAATATTAAATAAAGAGTTTTTCACTAAAATTAATAATTTATTGTTCATCGTTTATCAACTCCAAAAATACTTCTTCTAAGCTCTCATTTCCCTTTACTTCCTCTACTGTTCCTGAAGTTATTAATTTACCATTTTTTATAATACCTACTTTATCACATAATTTTTCAACGACCTCTAATACATGAGATGAAAAAAATATGGAGCATCCATTTTTAGTCAAATCTTTCATGTATTCTTTTAATATAAAAGATGACTTTGGATCAAGTCCAACAAAAGGCTCATCTAAAACTAACAGTTTAGGTTCATGTATGAGTGCTGAAATTATGACTAATTTTTGTTTCATTCCATGAGAATATGAAGAAATAACATCTTGTAAATCTTCATATATTTCAAAAGATTTTGAATATTTTTCAATATTATATTTTCTCTTCTCCTCTTCAATATCAAAAATATCTGCTATAAAGTTAAGATATTGTAATCCAGTCAAATTTTCATAAATATCAGGATTATCTGGTATATATGCTAATTCTTTTTTACATTGCATAGGATATTTTTTTATACTTTTTGAATTTATGATAATATCTCCTTCTTCAAATTCTAAAATACCCACAACTGACTTAATTGTCGTAGTCTTACCAGCACCATTATG
>CALXJF010000018.1 GCA_944388575.1 uncultured Clostridia bacterium | reverse complement strand
AGCTGTTGGTTCGTTAATAATTCTTAAAACTTCTAGTCCAGCTATTCTACCAGCATCTTTTGTTGCTTGTCTTTGGCTATCACTAAAATATGCTGGAACTGTAATAACTGCTTGAGTAACTTTTTCTCCAAGATAATTTTCAGCATCAGCTTTTAATTTTTGCAATATCATAGCAGATATTTCTTGTGGAGTATACTCCTTATCATCAATTTTTACTTTTTTGTCAGATCCCATATCTCTTTTAATTGATATAACAGTTCTATCATGATTTGTAACTGCTTGTCTTTTAGCTACTTGACCTACTAATCTTTCACCATTTTTAGCAAATGCAACAATTGATGGAGTTGTTCTAGCTCCCTCTGCATTTGGTATAACAATTGGTTCTCCATTTTCAATAACAGAAACACATGAATTTGTTGTTCCTAAATCTATACCTATAACTTTTGACATAATAATACCTCCTAAAATACAAAGTTATTTATATTATATACTTAAAATATCTTGTTATGTATTATACTAAATATTTTAAGTAAATATCTAAAATTAATTGGCTACTTTTACCATTGAATGCCTTATAATCTTATCACCTAGTCTATAACCTTTTCTAAAGACCTCTACTACTTGCTTTTCAGCATAATTTTCATCTTCTACATGCATAACTGCTTCATGTAGATTTGGATCAAAATCTTTTCCTTCAGCCTCAATTTCTTCAAGTCCAGTTTTTTCTAGCATTTCTTTTAATTGTGAATATATCATATATATACCATCTTTAAAAGATTCATCTGTTGTTTCAGCATTTACCGCTTTTTCAAAATTATCCATTATTGGTAAAATTTCTGCAATAAAGTCTGCAACTATTGTTATATACATACTGTCTTTTTCTTTTGCCATTCTTTTCTTAAAGTTATCAAATTCAGCCATATTACGTTTTAAGTGATCAAAATATTCATCTGCTTTCTTTTTTTGCTCTAATAAATCATCATTTAATTTTGCAATATATTCGTCTTTATCTAAAATTTGCTCTTCTTCTGTTATATTTTGATCCTCTTGTAAAACTTCATCATCATTTTTATCCATATTTTCCTCCTCTTTTTTCATTATCCTTCACCTCTTTCACACTATCACTATTTAAAAAAAGTCTTTTAAATCTATCATTTATATATTTAAGTGTTGTTATTGATTTAGAGTAATCTATTCTTTTTGGACTTATAACTGAAAGTTTGCCAAGAGGGTGATCATCTTCCCCAATATTTAAAGATATAATTGTATAATCTTTAAGTAAAACCTCTTTACTTTCAGAACCAATAATAATACCTAATTTCTCATCTTGTATATCTTCTAGTATATTATCTATAATACCTTTAGTAGAAAGAACATTTACAAAATTTTTTGCTTTTTCTATATCAGAAAATTCTGGTAAACTAAGTATTGACTCAACATTTCTATTAATGTTTTTTGTATTTTGAGACATTTCAAATTTAATACTTTCAGAAATCTGTCCCAATACAAAAGAAAATGCTTTTAATTCTTTTTCAATAACTTTATTAAGAGCAACATGTAAAGTCTCAAGTGGGGTTCCAGATAAATTTTTGTTAAGTATACTAGTTAATTCTTCAATCGTTTCGTCTGCTATAGTATCAGTAAGCTTAGCTATACAATCCTTAACAGTACCATTTTGAGACATTAGAACAATTAATAATAGTTTATCAGAAATTTTTACAATTTTTATATTTTCTAATAAATCTTGAGCTTTATATGTAAGTAGCGTTGGTCTTAATAATATTTTTGAAACGACATCAGCTGCTTGCTCAAATAATTTTTCCGTGTCTCCATAACCTGTTATCGTATTATTTATATAATTAATATCTAACATTGATAGTTTTTTTTCTTTCATCAAATTATCAACATAATATCTATAGCCTTTAGTTGACGGAATTCTACCGCGCAGATACATGAGGTTGCTCTAAATATCCACCTTCCTCTAATAACTTCATTTCATTTCTAATAGTTGCACTACTATATTTTAAATGATACTTGTCAACAAGAGTTTTAGATCCAACAGGTTCTGCAGATACTATATAATCCTCAACAACAGATGATAATATCTTTTTTTTTCTATCGTCTAAATTCATAAAACCACCCGTTTAATTTTTAGCACTTGAAAGCCTTAAGTGCTAACTATATATATAATATACCTTTTATTAGCACTTGTCAATAGTAAGTGCTAATTTTCACAAAAAAATCACTGAATTTACATATGCAAACTCAGTAATTAATAAATATGTATATTTTTTATATTATATTATCTATTTCATTTTTTATATACATAGCTGCTGTATATGGTGCTACTTTAGCCGGAAGTGCTAAAGACCATTCCACATTCTTTTCTGTTTCTTTTGCATATTTAAAATCTACGCCTCCTGGACTAGACGCTAAATCTACTATCAATGTATCTTTAGAAACTAAATCTAATCTTTTTTTATCAATAACCATTTCTGGTATTGTATTAAAAATAATATTCATATTCCCTATTACTTCATCTAATTCTTCTAATTTTATAGCTTTATATCCCATTGCTGATATTAAGGCTAAATCCTTTTCTTTTCTAGCCTCACAATAAACATTTGCTCCAAATCCCATAAGCATTTTTGCCAAAACTTTACCTATTCTTCCATAACCTAAAATTAGCACATTTGAGCCATGCAAAGTAAACTCTGTATTACCAATTGCAACAGCAATTGCCCCTTCTGAAGTAGGTATAGCATTATATATAGCCATGCTATCATTTTCCATCAAATCATAATATATAATATTACTTTCTTTTAAATTTTCTTTAATATCATTTGAAATAGCTCCTGATATTAGTATTTTTTTGGTATCTTTTAAATTTTCTATTAGCTCAATACAAGTTATTATTTCTCCATTTACCTTTACTCCATCTTTAGAAAAAGGAATTGGAGCAATAACTATATTTGCATGCTCAAAATCAACTATTTCATTTCCTTCTTCTTTAAATATTTTTCTTAAATATTTACTTCTTAAATCAGTTCCATAAATACAATACTTATTCACAAAAATCACCTCATAAATATATAACATATATATTCATAAAGTGATATTTTTATAACATTAAATGCTTTTTACAAATAACTCTATTATATTAGCAGGTTTATTAATATTATCTTTTACAAGATTTAATAATTCATCAAAATCATATACTTTATATTTATATATATCTTTTTCCTTAGCTATATACTCAACTAATGCATATACGTAATCTTTAATACAATTTAAATCCTTGTTTTTAGTCTTTTGAGCTAATATAGGTAAAGTTTTACTAAGAAATATATCTGCTATATTACTACCCACTTCCAACTTTATATATGTTGATTTAGTTATTTTTTCTAATACTTTATAATCCATATTCCTTATTTTACTTATAATATAATCATCATTTACAGTATTAATATAATATCTTATACCATCTAATGACTTAATCATTTTTAAAGCATCAAAATAACCTAAAAGTAATAATTCTTTTAAATTGTTAGTGTCAAAATTAAGTATACTAGGTAAAGTATCTACTGGTTGTATCATGTACATATTTACATTACCTCTTTTTATAATATCTTTATAACCTCTTATTCTCATCCTTTTATATGTACGTATAACAATAACATCTTTTATTCCCATCTTTTCAATAAGGTTTACAGGACAATTATCATATATACCACCATCTAAGTAATTTTTATCATTTAATCTTACTCTTTGAAATACTGGTAAGTTAGAGCTAGCCATTAGATAATCAATAACTTCTCCTTTTTTTATATCATCAATTAACAACTCTTCTCCATTTATATCTGATATACAAAAAGTTACTAATCCAAATTTTATATCTGAATTTCTAAGCTTTTCTTCATTAATTGTATCCTCTAGCATTTTTCTCATTTTTAAAGTATCAATACCCTTTTCTTTTATAATTTTAGCCAACTTTCTAGATAGATATTTTATAGTAGGTAAATCCAAATTTATATTCATTGCATTTTTAATCTTTTCATCTTCTACATTAAAAAGATCACTAAAAGATACACTTTCCCACAATCTATATACTTTATCAAAATCTCCTTGAGCTATAAAAGCAGCGTTTATAGCTCCAATAGACGTACCTACAACTGCTTGAAATTCATATCCATTTTCTATTAAAGCTTTTACAGCCCCTATATGATAAGCACCTCTTGCACCTCCACCTTCTAAAGTTAATCCATATTTCATATATGTATTCCCCCTTAAATTTAAAATTATTATATCACCAATATTTTACTTATTCAATATATATAACTCAAGTATTTATATATGAATAACAAAATTAGTAATTTAAACTCTTTTTTATTATAGTTGTCATAATTCTTGAAATAATGAAGCTTTCATGATATAATATTTATGTAATCATACATATATATCTTTTAATTAAAAAGATGGATTTTTAAGGAGGTAATAAAATGAGATCTACTATTACTAATTATTCACGGCTAATACTGTTGATATTTATTTTCATATTTTGTCTTAGTGGATGTAGTAAACAAAATATTAATACAGAAATAACAAAGGTAACTAATTCCTCTGTGTCACAAACTGAAGAACCTACACCACAACCCACGCAAATAGACCCTAAAGTAAATATCGATGATTTGCTAGTTGCAAGAAGTCCTTACGGTAAATTTTTGCTATTAAAAAGAACTGATAACAATTCTACTTTAAAAGAATTCTTTACAAATATTGAAATATTGTTATACAACGATAGTAATTTTACATCAAGGACAAATGTTAATACTCTTCAAAGTGATAATAATAGTTTCTATTGCTTTAATACTAAATATAATTTAGTTAATTTTGAAGAATATATTAGTTTAGAAGAAAAAAATAAGATCGATACACTTTCAGAGTTAAAAAGATTATATATGAAGCTAAATAATATACATGATTTAGATTCAAATGACACTGAAGATTCTATTTCAGAGCTTAATATTGATTTATCAAAAATTATAACTTTAAAAAGTTACTCAAATGAGATTATTTTTTTAAATTATGTTCCGAATGCAAATGAGACTACCGAATATTTCACTAATACACGTCTAAAACTATATACAAATTCAAAATGTGATACCCTACTTCAAAGTGATGATTTAATTCCTGGAAAAAAGCTATATTTTAATGGAAAATATTACACTTCTGTGGATATCACACAATATTTAGATCTAAACAATGTATTTGATAACCATACATCATATACAGATCTTGTTAATGCTTATTTTAAAGCAAACAAACTTGATTATACTCCTAAAACAAGTCAAATCAAAGTTGTAAATAAAGATACAGATAAATATGTTAAAGTCGAAAATCTAATAGTGCTTGAGGGAAATAACAAAAGCTTACACTTTGTTGAATATGATGAAAATACAAATACTGCAAAAGATATTTTTACAAATTGTACTGTGCCATTTTTATTTCAAGATAAGGAAGTTGATTTATTTGAAGTTATAGGCGGGAAAAATATATTTTATAATGGAACTAAATGTGTAAGTACCAATATTTTAAACTATATTAATCCAAATGATATTGAAGATGGCTATGTATTAGTTGAAAAACTACATGAAGTATATACTAAAACCAACGAACGTTTTTTGATTACTTCTACAATATCAACTGACGAGTATGAAAATGAAGATTATAGTGAGATTAGTTTGGATTGTCTTATAGTATTAGAAGATTCAAATAATAATATAATCTTTGTACAAACACAAGATAATTCTAACTTTGCTACGGACATTATTAATGGTAATGAAATAACATTTTTTACAAATAACAAGCAAACTGAAACTATAAATGCAAGAGAGGTTATAGGCGGTAAAAGAGTTTATTATGAAAAACATATTTATCACAGTGTAAATATATTCAAATATATTGATGTAAATAGCATTAAAGATCATAGCATTACAATGCATGAACTTTTAATTGCTAATAAAAGAGCCAATAACTAATATTAATAAAACCAGTCTGATTTTAGACTGGTTTTATTATGTTGATTTAACTACATCATTGGAGAAAATGCTGCCATAATTCCTTCAGCCATCTTTCTAAATATAGACCTATTCTTCCAACTTTCTAAATCTATTTCCACACATTCTTTTAATATATTTTCAAAATCCTTTCTTACATCTTTTTCTACTCCTGTTTTATATGTCCAAGTTGTACACTCAAAATTTAAATTCATACTTCTAAAATCAATATTAGCGGTACCTACTATTGATGTTTCATCATCAGATACAAAAGTCTTTGAATGTATAAAACCAGGTTTATACTCATACACTCTAACTCCAGCCTCAAGTAAAACTTCATAATATGATTTAGTGGCTACATTTACAAGTTTTTTATCTGGTATATATGGCACAATAACTCTCACATCCACACCACTTCTAGCACTATTTAAAATAGCGTTTAATATTGTTTCACTTACAATAAAATAGGGAGTAGTCATATATACATAATCTTTAGCATAATTAAGTGTTTGTATATATATATTTTCTATAGGATTTTTTCTGTTATCTGGTCCATCTGCAAATGGTGCAACAAATCCATGATGCTCTTTATATTTTATCTTTTCTCTATTTTTATCACTAATCAAAATATATTTATCATAGTCCACTTTTTTTACAGTTATCTCCTCCAAATTTCTTAAAAACATAATTAAGAAACTTTTTACTGCTTCACCTTCTACTTTAATTCCAACATCTTTCCAATATCCAAATCGTTCTATTAGATTTGCGTATTCATCAGCTAAATTTACTCCTCCCGTATACGCAGTGACTCCATCTATTATAGCTATCTTTCTATGATCTCTATAATTTACATATCCATTAATTACAGGTGTAAAAGGATTAAACTCATATACTTTTATATTATGTCTAGCTAAATCATCTTTAAAATTTTTGGGTTTCTTTATAAGGCAACCAAGAGAGTCAATTATTATAATTATTTCTACACCTTCACTTGCTTTTTGTTTTAATATATTATATGTTTCATCCCATAATTTACCTGACGCTATAATATAAAATTCAATAAATATATAATCTTTAGCCTTTCTTAAGTCTTCATTTAAACTTCTAAAAAAATCTTCACCTATATCAAAATATTTTATTCCCTGATTAAAATAAACTGGATAACCAGATATTTTATTAATATAATTTACTTGATTATATCTATATATATTATCTTTTTTTAACGCTTCCTTAACTTCTTCTTTACTTGATAATTCTTGCTCTGTATCAACTCTAATTCTTCTTATTTTTCTTTCTTCTTTCCTGCGAAGTTTACTATTACCCCATAAATAATATGCCAATATTCCAACTACTGGTAAAAATAAAATAAATATTATCCATGAAATTTTATAAGAAGCACTATCATGCCTATATAATATATATAATACTGTTACAATTTTTAAAAATTCAAATATATATCTAGCATAAATATATATTCCTCTTGTAGTCGTATACATTGCAAGCATGAAAAATATTTGTACAGCTAAAATAACAATAACTGCTACCAGTTTAAATACTGTAAGTAAAATATTTTTCTCTCCTTTTTTACCTTTTTTTAATTTTGACGCCTCTAAATTTTTTTTACTACTCATATTCTCACCATTAATTACATAATATTATTATATACATTTTTACTTATCGTATCCATACTTTGAATAAAATTCATCTCTAAAATCAATTAACGAATCTTGTTTTATTGCTTCTCTTACATTTTCCATTAAATTTACCAAAAAACGTAAATTGTGTATAGAAAGTAATCTTGCACCTAATATCTCCTTTGCTTTAAATAAATGTCTTATATATGCTTTAGTATAATTTTTACAAGTATAACAATTACAATCTTTATCTAATGTAGTAAAATCATGTTCATATTTTGCATTTAACATATTAAGTCTTCCATAATGTGTAAGAGCTGTTGCGTTTCTAGCCATTCTTGTTGGAATTACACAATCACACATATCTATTCCAGCAATTGCGGCTTCTATTAAATAATCTGGTGTTCCAACTCCCATTAAATATCTAGGCTTATTTTGTGGCAACAACGGTGCTGTATAGCGTAATATGTCAAGAAACTCTTCTTTAGGTTCACCAACACTAATTCCACCAATCGCATATCCTGGAAAATCTAAGTCTACCAGATCTTCAGCACTTTGCTTTCTTAAGTCTTTATAAAAGCCTCCTTGCACTATTCCAAATAAAGCTTGCTTATCTGTTTGCTTATGATATTCTTTACAACGTTTTGCCCACCTAGTTGTCCTTTGCATTGATTTTTTTACATAATCGTAAGTAGCATTATATGGAGCGCATTCATCAAAAGCCATCATTATATCAGAACCTAAATAATTTTGTACTTCCATTGATTTTTCTGGTGACAAAAACTTTTTAGTGCCATCAATATGTGATCTAAATTCTACTCCTTCTTCAGTAATTTTTCTTAAATCTCCTAAACTAAACACTTGAAAGCCACCGCTATCTGTCAATATATTTCTATCCCAATTCATAAATTTATGCAATCCACCTGCTTCTTTAATCAATTCATGACCTGGTCTTAAAAATAAATGATATGTATTTGACAATATTATATATGATCCTACCATTTCTTTCATCTCTTCAGGTGTCATAGCTTTTACGGTAGCTTGTGTACCAACTGGCATAAATACTGGTGTTTCTACGTCTCCATGTGGCAAGTGTATTACACCTAATCTTGCACCTGTTTTTTTATCTATTTTTTTTATTTCAAATGTTAATGCTTCTTTATTCATAAAATACCTCTCTAAAGAATAATATTAGATATTATACCATTATGCCTAATAATTGTCAAATTATGTAATGTATATTATTTGTATTAAAATAAAAAATATAGCACTGTTTAAACTACAAAAACAGTACTATTTATCACTATTATTTTTCCAAAGCTTGTTTTACTTCATCTTTTAACTTATCTATTAATAAATTAACAGATATACCATCAATTTTCTCACCCGATCTAGATCTAATAGATACATTATTATTCTCCACTTCATTTCTTCCTATTATTAACATATATGGAACTTTTTCAAGTTGAGCAGAACGTATTTTATATCCAATCTTTTCATCGCTACTATCCACCTCAACTCTAAAACCATTTTTTACTAACTCTGCTTTTACATTATTTGCATATTCAATTTCATTTTCAGAAATTGGCAGTAATTTTACTTGAATAGGTGAAATCCAAAGTGGAAATGCTCCAGCATATTTTTCTATTAACATAGCAAGAGTTCTTTCATAACTTCCAATTGCACTACGATGAATAACCACTGGTCTTTTCTTTTTGCCATCTTTATCTACATAATTCATATCTAAAGATTCAGGTAAAAAGAAATCTAATTGTATAGTTATTATTGTATCTTCCTTACCATAAACATTTTTACCTTGTATATCTAGTTTTGGTCCGTAGAAAGCTGCTTCACCTTCTGCTTCAACATAATCAATTTCTAAATGATCTAGTATGTTTTTCATCTTTGCTTGAGCATTTTCCCACGCTTCTTTATTATCAATATATTTACCAGATTTATCATTTGGATCATATTTTGAAAATCTATATGTTAATTCATCTTCAATATCTAATACTCTCATAAAGTATTTTATTAAATCTAGAACTCCTTTAAATTCCTCTTCTACTTGATCTGGTCTTACAACTAAATGTCCTTCGGATAAAGTAAATTGTCTTACACGAGTTAATCCATGCATTTCGCCAGATGCTTCATTTCTAAATAAAGTTGAAGTTTCATTATATCTAAAAGGTAATTCTTTATAACTATGAAGAGAATTTTTATATATCATAAATTGAAATGGACATGTCATAGGACGAAGAGCAAATACCTCTTTATCTTTTTTTTCATCTCCAAGAACAAACATTCCATCTTTATAATGATCCCAATGCCCTGACATTTTATATAAATCACTTTTAGCCATAAAAGGAGTTTTAGTTAAAAGATAACCTCTTCTTTCTTCTTCATCTTCAACAAGTCTTTGTAATATTTGCATCATTTTTGCACCTTTTGGCATTAAAAGTGGTAATCCTTGACCGACCTCTTCAACTGTTGTAAATAATTCTAATTCTCTTCCAACTTTATTATGATCTCTTTTTATAGTTTCTTCCCTTTCTTTTATATACTCTTCTAATCGTTCTTTATTCTCAAATGCAGTACCATATATTCTAGTTAACATTTTATTATTTTCATTACCTCTCCAATAAGCACCTGTTGTACTAAATAGTTTAAATGCTTTTACACCTTTAGTATAAAGTAAATGTGGTCCAACACATAAGTCAATATATTCACCTTGCTTAAAGAAAGATATATCATCTTCTTCTGGTATATCATTTATAAGCTCAATTTTATATGGTTCATTTCTTTCTTCCATCAATTTTATTGCTTCTTCTCTTGATAACTTAAAAGACTCTATTTTCAAATTTTCTTTTATAATTTTCTTCATCTCTAATTCTATTTTTTCTAAATCTTCTTGCCCTACATTTATATCATCAAAATCATAATAAAAACCATTTTCAATAGCAGGTCCAATTGCTAACTTGGCCTCTTTATATAATCTCTTTATTGCTTGAGCTAAAATATGTGAAGTAGTATGCCTTACAATTTGTAAATCATACTCTCCTTCATAAACTTCTCCATCCTTATTTATATATTTAACTGACATAAAAATCCTCCCTTTCATATTAAATATATTAATTTATCTATACTAATATCTCGTGAGTTTTAATATATACATCATAGAACCAAATCCTTTCTCAAATTATATATAAAAATGTACCTCTATAGGTAACATTTTTACCTATAGGGGTACAATAATATATTATTGCACGGTTCCACCCTATATTTAACTTCATTATGATTGTACGAAATCAACGATAGAATTCACTATATTAACTCAGGGGTAGTTTTCAAAATACTCTTTACAAGACTGGCTTCCAGCCCACGACCAATCCTCTCTTTTATCAGTGTATATTTCTACTCGTCCCTTCAACGTTATTAATATTATATACTAAAAAAAAATGAATGTCAATAATTTTAAATATTTTTAATATTCGTTAATTATTTATATCTATTATCTTGATATTGCTTTTTTTGATATATACTAATATTATTAAAAAATAAATAGATATGAATAAATAAACCCAAAATTAGTTATAAAAAATGTTAACAAATAACAACGTACTTGTTAACAAAATGTTTTTATATATCATCTATTTGCCAATCTATTCTGGCCATATCATTTAAAGCTAAAAAATCATTTGTCTTAGAAAAGTGAGAGCAACCTTCAAAGCCATATCTAACAGAAAAAGGGCTAGGATGTGAACTTGTAAGTATAAGATGTTTAGGATTAGTTATTAGAGCTTGCTTTTGCTTAGCAAATTTTCCCCAAAGTAAAAACACTACAGGAGTATTTTTTTTATTTATTTCCTCTATTATTCTATCCGTAAATATTTCCCAACCTTTTCCTTGATGAGAAGCTGGTTTATCCTTTTCAACAGTTAAAACACTATTTAATAATAACACGCCTTGTCGTGCCCATTTTAATAGATAACCATTATTTGGAATTTTACATCCCAAATCTCTATGTATTTCTTTATATATATTTTGAAGTGAAGGAGGTACAGGTATTCCAGGATTTACAGAAAAACACATTCCATGAGCTTCTCCTTCTCCATGATATGGATCTTGACCAATAATAACTACTTTTACATATTCATAAGGTGTGTTTTTTAGTGCAAAGAAAATATTCTCTCTTGGAGGATAAATTGTTTTAGTCTTATATTCATTATCTACAAATTCATGTAACTTTTTATAATATTCTTTTTGACTTTCCTCTTCTATTATCTCTTTAAAACGACTCATACTACCTCCTTACAATATTGTTCCTTTCATAGCAACAAGCATTCTAATTCTTTTTTTAGCACTAGAAATATTAACAATTTTATCATGACCTGGATATATAACTACATTATCAAATCTTGAAAATATCTTCCTTAAAGAGTGTACCATATCCTCAAAACTTCCCGAAAATAAATCACATCTTCCATAACAGTCACAAAATATAGTATCACCAGTAAACAAACTATTATTATTTTTTTCAAAAATACATATACTTCCTGAGGTATGACCAGGAGTATGAATTATTTCAAAATCCATATTTAAAACTGTAAAACTAAAATTATCATCTACTTGTAAAATACTTTCTTCTGCAATATCTTGTTTTTCTACATGTAACATATCACAATAGTTTTCTTCTTTTCCAAGTAGTGCCGCTTTATCATTTCTATGAACTATTATTTTAGCTTTGGTATATACCGTAAGCTCTTCTAATGCTCCTATATGATCACCATGAGCATGAGTTATAACAATATACTTTATATTAACATTTTCTTCCTTTATTTTATCTATAATAGCCATTGCATCATCTGCGGGATCTATTAATATTCCTTCTTTTTTACCATTTACTTCATCATATACTAAATATGTATTAGTTATATGTCCTTGATTTGCTACATCAATCTTAATTACTTCAATCTTCATATATATACTTGTCTCCCTAAAAACTACATCATAAAATTATCACTTTTTTTATACAATACATTTTTTACAGCTCCTCTTATTCTTTCATCTGTTACTACATAATACATATTATTAGCTCTTTCATAAATTTCTCGTGCTTCATCTATAAAGTAGGTTTCTCCCTCTACGGTAATTTGAGCGATTATCTTTTTTCCATTAATTGTTATATCCATATAACTATTATTCTCTTCCATATATTCCCCTCCTAAAAATACGAAAACGTTAATGAAGTCTTTTTACTTCAAAAACACTATCAATTTTCTTTAAAAATTTCATAATATCTTGTAGTTCATATACACTTGATATATTAATTGTTAAAAATATATTTATTTCCCTATCTGGCGTTGTTTTTGTTATAATTTCGTTTAACACAATCTTTTTATTATTAATTTCTTGCAAAATATCACTTAAAATATTATTTCTATTATTTGCCCTAATTCGTATCTTAGCTAAAGAAATAATTTTAGCTTGTTTTTTCCAAGAAACGTTAATTTTTCTTGAAACCATGTCTAAATTTACTAAATTTTTACAATCTGTTCTATGTACAGATACTCCATTTGCATTTGTAACATAACCTATAATTTCATCACCTGGAATTGGCATACAACACTTAGCTAATTGTACTTTACAATTTGTTATATTATCTACAATAATAAAATCATTTGGGTTTACATCTTTTTTAGAAGTAGATACTACCAAGTTATCTTTATGCACCTTAACTTTAGTTTCTTTTTCACAAATTTCAACAATTCTATTAACTATTTTTACTGGTGAAATGCTACCAAATCCAATGTTTTCATATGCATCTTCAAGAGAATTAAAATTAAATTTTTTCAAAGCCTTACTTAAATACTCTTCTTTTAACAATTTATCCTTAGGTATTTTTTGTTTTCTTAATACTTTTTCAAATAACTCTTTACCTTTTTGTATATTTTGTTCTTTTCCTAATGTTTTTAAAAAAGAAGTTATTTTATTTCTCGCGTTAGAAGTCTTAACATACTTTAACCAATCACTACTTGGACCTTTTGCTTTAGAAGAAGTTACAATTTCTACCACATCAGTATTTTCAAGTTTAGTACTTATAGGTACCATTTTAGAGTTTATTTTTGCACCTATCATTTTTTCAGCCACCTTTTGATGTATAGAATATGCAAAATCTATAGGAGTTGACCCCTTTGGTAACGCTCTAATATCCCCCTTTGGTGTAAATACAAAAACTTCCTCACCAAATAATTCTACTTTAATATTCTTTAAATTTTCTGACGTATCTTCAAGTTCCTTTTGAATTTCAAGAGTTTGTCTAAGCCATACTAATTTCTTATCAACTTCAGATTGTTTAGTTTTCTTCTCTTTATACGAAAAATGAGCTGCTATACCATAATCTGCTACCTTATGCATATCCCAAGTTCTAATCTGAATTTCAAAAGGTCTTCCACCTTCTCCAAAAACAGTTGTATGTAATGATTGATACATATTAGTTTTTGGCATTGCAATATAATCTTTAAATCTACCCGGCATAGGTTTGTACATATCATGAACTATTCCAAGAGATGTATAACAATCTTTTATGGAGTCAACTATTATTCTTATTGCAAGTAAGTCAAACAAATCATCTACATTACAATTTTTCTCCCTCATCTTTTTATATATACTATAAAAATGCTTTGGTCTACCATATACTTTTGCCTCAATTCCCTGTATATTTAAAGCTTTTTCAATTTCTTTTATTCTATTTTCAATATACTCCTGTCTTTCTTGCTTTTTCTCATCAATTTGTTTTTTTATTAAATGATACTCTTTATCCATCAAAATTCTAAAGGCTATATCTTCAAGTTCCGATTTTACCTGTGACATACCAAGTCTATGAGCAATTGGTGCATAAACAGATAAACATTCTTTAGCCATATTTTTCTTTACTTCTTCATTATCTACGTTTTTTATATTCTGCATATTATATAATCTGTCAGCTAATTTAATTATAACTATTCTAATATCTTTTGCAATAGCCATAAACATATTTCTAAGTTTTTCACTATCTAATTTCTCTTTATCTTTTAAATTTAAACAAGAGAGTCTATCTACAGTAAGTACCATATTCCAAATTTCTTTTCCAAATTTTTTTTCAAATTCTTTTGGAACAAAATTATCACACTTTACTACTCCATGTAAAATACAAGCATAAATAGAAATATCATCAAGTCTTAATTTTGCTACCTGACTGGCAACTCCAAGTACATGGTCCATCATTTCTATATTTGCTTTTTTCTTCCCCTCATACATCTTAGTAGCATAACTTACTACATCTTTTAAAAAATCTATATCATATTTTATTCCCTCTTTTTCTAACATTTTTTGTACATATTCTACTATACTATCCATAAACTCTCCCCCCCTTTTACTCTACTGATTTTTTAAAATCTTGTAGTATTAATTGAATAGTCCTAGGTGAGTTAAATGTATTAAGCTCAACATTACATATTACATCTACTTTATCTCCTATCCTAAATTCATCACGCCTTGCTCCTTGAGAAAAAGCTAAAGCTTCTATTAAAATTCTTCCATCTTTAAAAGTAAATTTTAAATGTTTTTCTTCTTTTAATGTTCTTATTGAATGAATTTTTAATCCTCTATATAGAAATAATGGAGTTGGATTTGATTGTCCATATGGTTTTATTAAATTAATATCTTTTAACAAAGATACATTTAAGTCTGCTTTTGTTATTTCCATATCTATATCAATTACACGCTCATTTTTATCTTCTAAAGTATTAGTTACTACTTTTTCAAATTCTTTCCTAAATCTATCTATATTTTCTTCTTCTATGCTCATTCCTGCTGCTAGCTCATGTCCACCAAATTGTATTAAGTATTCACTACACTTTGTCAAAGTGTCATAAAGTGAGAAACCAGTTTGACATCTACCAGAACCTCTAATAACCCCATTTTCTTTTGTAAATAATATTATTGGTCTATTATATATATTGACTAATCTAGAAGCAACAATTCCAATTACACCATTGTGCCAATTTTGATTATATAATACTATACTATTTTTAGTGTTCATCTCATTTTTTTCAATCAATTCTATCGCTTCATCAAATATTTGTTTTTCTACTGCTTGTCTCTTAGAATTTAACAAATCTAAAGTTTTTGCTAATTCTTTAGCTTTATTTGAATCTTGTTCGAGTAACAATTTTACAGCAACACTTGCATCTCCCATTCTACCACATGCGTTAATTCGTGGTGCCATTCCAAATGAAACCATACTACTATCTATATCCTTAAAACTGATAATTTCAAGCATTGATTTTAAACCTTCATTTTTTGTATTTTTTAAAGCTTTCAACCCCAGATTTGATATTACTCTATTTTCATCTACAAGTGGAACTATATCAGAAATAGTACCAATAGCAACTATATCTAAATATTTTAAATAACTTTCTTTATCTAAATTAAATTCCATACTTAATGCACTTAATACTTTAAAAGCTACTCCAACACCTGCAAGCATTTTGAATGAATAATTATCTTGAGTTTGCTTAGGATTTATTATAGCTATAGCATCTGGAATTTTTTCTGTACATTCATGATGATCAGTTATACAAATTTCAAGTCCTATACTTTTAGCATACTCAACTTCATCAATTGCTGTAATTCCACAATCAACTGTAATTACTAATGATACTCCTTGAGCTTTTATTTTATCTAAAGCTTGATTATTTATCCCATAACCTTCTAACAATCTATCCGGCAAATAATAAATAACATCTAAACCAAGCATAGTCAAAAATTTATACATAATTGTAATACTTGTTATACCGTCTACATCATAATCACCATATATACAGACTTTTTCTTTATTTTTTAAAGCTGTTTTTATTCTTTGTACAAACTTATCCATATCTTTCATTAAATATGGATCTTTAAAAGATTTTATATTTCCATTTAAATACATATCTATATCTTCTATATGTCTAGATATAAGTAATTTAGCCAATGTTCTAGAAATGTTATATTTATTAACAATTTCATCTACTTCTTTTTCATCATATTTTTTTATATTCCAAATTTTTTGCATTTTCCCTCCTCTTTAAAACATTAACATTTAACAACTATATTTTACTACAAACTAATAAAAAAATAAAGGACTAATAAAAAAAACTTATATAATAGAAAAATGTTTAGAAGCTGAACTAATTTAATCGTAAACAACTTCTAAACATTTTTTTAAAATATTATATTTATGGTTGCCAAATAACAGCTTTATCTCCAGGTGGACATCCCCATGGTGATCCTGTTATACTACCTTTTTCCTTATGTATTATTATTTCTTTTAAGTTAGTAGAATTTGAAAAACAACTTGTTGATATACTTGTAACACTACTTGGTATCTCTATTTTTTCTAGTGCACTACAATAATTAAAAGATCCTCCTATTTTTTCTACTGTATTAGGTATTACTACTTTTTTTAAGTTTCTATTAGCATGAAATGCATTTCCTCCTATTTCTTTTACTCCTTCTGGTATTATTATTTCTTCTATATTACTCAATACATCTATTAATAATGTTTTATCTTTATTTAATAACATATTATTTTCTATTATATAATACGGATTATTTTCATCTATTATTATTTTTGTTACATTTGTAGTATCAAGTCCATAAAAACTCATAGATGAAAGAGACTTCACATTTGCTCCTACTTTTATTTCTTTTAATTTTTTACATTCATTAAAACTACTTACGTCAATTCTCTCTAAATCTTTAGGTAATACTATTTCCTCTATATTTGTTTTATAAGAAAATGAAGTAAAGCTTAATATTTTTACACTATCTTTAACTATATACTTACTTTCTTTTGAAAAACAATATATTAATTCTGTTTTATCTTTATTATATATTGCTCCTTCATCTGATGAATATTTAGGATTAGCTTCTGATACTTCTATGTAACTTAATTTCTTCATAGTATTAAATGGATTTCCATTTATGCTCTCTACACTTGCTGGTATTACTATTTTTTCTAAATTTATACAAGTTCCAAAAGTACCACTCCCAAATGTTGTTACTCCTTCTGGTACTGAATACTCTGTTATATTACTTCCTCTAAATATTTGAAGTAATTTTGTCCCATCCTTTGTTAAAAGTGTATCTCCTATCATTTTATAATTTGGATTGTTTTCATCTACTTCTAATGTGAAGTTTACATTTGTTGCTCCAGGAAAAGCATTATCCTGTATTGTAACTACACTTGATGGTATATATAATTTTTCTAATGAACTACATGAATTAAACGCACCCGAACTTATTGTTTTTACTGAATTAGGTATTTCAAAATTACTTAAACTCTTACAGTTATAAAAAGTATATGAAGGTATACTTTTCATTCCACTTGAAAACTTTACTTCCTGTAAATTGCTACACTCCTGAAATGTACCACCACCCATTTGTGTTACACTATCTGGTAATTCAACCTTCGTTAGTGCAGTACATGAGTGAAATACACTACCTCCTAGTATTTTTACTCCTTCTTCCATTATTACTTCTTCTAATGTGGTATTTCCTCTAAATGCATTACCTGCTATCTCTTTTACTGTCCCTGGTATTATTAGTCTTCTTAAATTTGGGATATTATAAAATGCTCCAGCTTCTATCTTTTCTACTATACTTGGTATTTTTAACGTTCCAGTCTCATCTATTAAACTTTCTACCTCATTTACTGATTGTAATACTCCATCTATTATTATAAATCCTGATATCCTTACTCCTATTTCTTCTGCCCACTCATATTCTCTTGAATTGTTTGGTCTATATACTAGCTCTCCTAACTCTATATATATTCTTCCTTCATATTTACTTCCCTTTATCTCTGGTATTACACTATATATATTCCCACTTTCTCCTTCTAACTTAGTATTATATAATATTCCATCTTCATATGCATACAGTGACTCTATTTCAAACTCTCCTTGCGTTTCTATTTCTTTATCCATAGCATATAATGATAATTTATCTTGAAAACTTCTTAAATCATTTTGAATTACTGCTTTTTGTGCATTTAATATTGGATTATTTCCTGTTATTGTTAATATTATCGCTACTGAAAGTATTATTATTACTATTATTGTTATAACAAGAACTATTAAACTTATCCCTTTTTTTGCTTTGTTTTCCTTTTCTTTTGTATCAAACATATATGTTACCTCCAAAAATATTATGTATCTATGTTATAATATATTCATTTGTATATTATATATCATATTTTTTAGTTTGTACACAACATTTTTGTTTTATTCATTTTTAGCATTTATAACTTTTTGACATAATTTTTTTATTAATCTATTTTTAAATTAATTTTATGTAAAAAAAAGATTACAAAGATAATATCATTCTCTGTAATCTTTTTATTTTACTATAATTCAAATTGTGAATTATATAGCTCAGCATAAGCACCATTTTTATTCATCAATTCTTCATGATTTCCTTGTTCTATTATATTTCCATCTTTCATAACTAATATTAAATCTGCATTTTTTATTGTAGACAATCTATGTGCTATAATAAATGATGTTTTTCCCTTAGTCAATTTATCCATAGCAACTTGTACTAGTTCTTCTGTTCTAGTATCTACATTAGATGTTGCTTCATCTAATATTAAAAATGGAACATCCTCTATCATACCTCTAGCAATCGTAAGTAATTGTCTTTGACCGGCAGATATACTATCATTTTCTGAAAGTTTAGAATCATATCCATGTGGCAATGTCCTTATAAAATGATCAAGACCTACTTCTTTACATACTTCTTTTACTCTCTCATCAGAAATATGCTCTCTATTGTATATAATATTTTCTTTTATTGTTCCATCAAAAACCCAAGTATCTTGAAGTACCATAGTAAATAAATCATGAATATTTTCTCTAGTTAATTCTTTAGTTGAAACTCCATCTATCTTTATATCTCCAGAATTAATATCATAAAATTTCATAAGTAGGTTAACCATTGTTGTTTTTCCTGCTCCCGTAGGGCCAACAATAGCAACTTTCTGTCCTGGTTTTGCAACAGCGGTAAAGTTTTTTATTGTAGGCTGATCATTATTATCATATTGAAAAACAACATTTTGAAATTCAATGTTACCTTTTACCTTAGATTTATCTAAAACTTTAGTTATATTTTCTTGTAAATCCATTTCTTCTTCATCTAAAAATTCAAAAACTCTCTCACTAGCTGCTGCTGTAGATTGAAGAGAAGTCATTGCTTGTGCAATTTGAGACATAGGCTGTGTAAATAATCTTACATACGTAATAAATGCTACTATTACACCAAAAGATATCATATCATTCATCGTTAAAAGTGCACCAACTATACAAACAGCTACATAGCCAAAGTTTCCTATAAATCCCATAATAGGTTGCATTAATCCAGATAAAAATTGACTTTTATGATCACTTTCACGTACTTTTTGGTTAAAAGTGTCAAATTTTTCATCAGATTCTTTTTTACCATTATATACCTTTACAACATTAAGTCCTGAATATATTTCTTCTATATGACCATTTAATTTTCCAAGTTCAACTTGTCTAGCTATAAAGTACTTTTGTGACTTTTTCAATATAGCAAACATTCCAGCAAAGCCAATCAAACTAGCTAAAATAGCTGTTAAAGCCAATATCCAATTAGTATAAAACATCATAATTAATGAACCCACAAATAATGTTACACTACTTACCAACATAGCTAATGATTGATTCATTGATTGAGCAATTGTATCTACATCATTTGTTACTCTTGACAAAATATCGCCCGTTGAATTCCTATCAAAATACTTAAGAGGTAATTTATTTATTTTTACAGAAATTCTACTTCTCAAACTTTTTGCAAATTTATTAGCAACATCAGTCATACATATTGCTTGAATAAATGTAAATAAAGCACTACATACATATAACCCAACTAAAAATATCACCAATTTTTTTATTGCATCCATATTCATTACAGGTTTTACAACATTTTGAATCGATTGTGGCATTTCATCTATCTTTTTATACAATTCATTAACGTCAATATTATCTTGATCTATATCCTTAATAGATTGTAAAAATATATATTGATCATTACTTGATATATTTACTGAATCTATTTCAATTTCTTTAAACAATATATTTTTCAAACATTCAGGCATTATAATATCTTTAATATCTGTACCATCTTTATTAATTGTACCTACCATATTTAATATTTCAATCTTATCATTAGTTGAAACTTCTATATTTTGATATGTTGAATTAGGTAATATTTTATTTAATATAGTGGTTGGTAACTGTGTTAATATGTTAAATATCTGTGTTTGATCTTGAGTAGAAGCAATTTCTTGCATTTTGGCTTGAAATACACTTTTATCCTCTACAGATATATTACTATCACTCATAATATTTGTTACATTAGTCTCACTTAAGTCTACTATTAATACATCTTGTATTACCTTTCTTAAATTGTCTTCATTTAAATTTTCTGTAGTTTTATTTATTAACTCTTCCAAATTATCTTGATTTACAACTAATCCACTTGAAATTTCATCAGTTAAATCAGACAATTTATTTGGTGCAAGTAATGATAAAATAGCTCCAGCCATTGCAAGTATTAAAGCACCTATAACTAATATTTTATATCCTTCTAATTCTTTAAATAATCTTTTTATTGCACCTTTAAAATCTTTTGCCTTTTCTCCCGGATCAGACATTGCACCAGGTCCTCTAGGTCTTCTTTTAGGAGCTGTTATATCTTTTTCATTTTTATGCATTTTTTAATTCCTCCTCCGAAAGCTGTGAAAGTGCTATTTGTTTATACACTTCACAAGTATTTAATAATTCTTTATGTGTTCCCATTCCAACACATTCACCATTATCTAAGACAATAATTTTATCTGCATTCATAATTGTTCCAATTCTTTGTGCAACAATCAAATGAGTTGCATCCTTTGTATATTTCCTTAATTCCTTTCTAAGTAATGCATCTGTCTTGTAATCTAGTGCTGAAAAACTATCATCAAAAATATAAATTTCAGGATCTCTTGCTATAGCTCTTGCAATAGAAAGTCTTTGTTTTTGACCTCCTGAAACATTTGTACCGCCTTGAGCAATATGTGAGTCATATTTATCATCCATTTTTTCCACAAAATCTTTAGCTTGAGCTACAAAAATAGCTTCTTTTATTTTTTTATCTGTTATTTTTCCTTTACCATTATCCCCATAAGATATATTTGAATTAACTGTACCATTAAACATAACGGCTTTTTGTGGTACATATCCAATTTTATTATGTAAAAATTCTTGTGAATATTCCTTTACATTTATACCATCTACTAAAACTTCGCCTTCTGTAGCATCATAAAATCTTGGTACAAGATTTATTAGAGTAGATTTTCCACTACCAGTTGAACCAATAAATGCCACAGTCTCACCTTTATTTGCCTTAAATGATATATTTTTTAATAAATATTCATCTGCATCTGCATATTTGAAAGAAACATTTTTAAATTCAACTGTACCTACTTCATTTGTTTTGTTTTCTTTTAAAGTACCATCTTTTATACTAATATCAGTATCTAATACTTCGTTTATACGTTCAGCAGATACTTGTGCACGAGGTAACATCATAAATATCATTGCAAGCATTAAAAAAGCCATTATAACCTGCATAGCATAAGAACTAAATACTACCATATCTCCAAATAATGCTAACTTATCTACCATTAAAGCGTCTTTTATAAGGAAAGCACCCACAAAATATATGGCAAGTGTTAAAAAATACATAACTAAATACATAGTTGGTTGTAATACAGCAAATCTCTTTTGATTAAACAGCTGCATATTAGTTAACTTAGTATTTGTATCTTCAAACTTATCTTCTTGATATTTTTCAGCATTAAAAGCTCTTACTACACGAATACCTGTTAAATTTTCACGAGTTACATTATTTAATTTATCTATAAGCTTTTGTACAATCTTAAATCTTGGCATTACAACAGCAATAAGTACAGCTATTACAGATAAAAGTACTAAAACAGCAACACCTGTTATTGCACTCCATTGCCAACTTTTATTAAGTATTTTTGTTACAGCCCAAATCGCAGTAATTGGTGCTTTTATTAAAAGCTGTAGTCCCATTGCTACAAACATTTGAATTTGTGTAATATCATTTGTAGTTCTTGTTATTAAACTACTTGTTGAAAATAATTTTACTTCCTGTAAACTTAAATTCTCTACTTTAGTAAATATTTTTTTTCTAACTTTCATAGAAAAAATAGATGAAACAGAAGCTGCAATATATCCTGTTATAACTGCTGCTACTAAACTACCTAGTGCACATGCTAACATATATGCACCATTTTTTAATATATCATTCATTTGACTACCTTCAGTTTGTACAAGTTGAGTAATTTCTGACATATAATCTGGCATTTTTAACTCTAACCAAACTTGTGCAAAAATTAAAAGTAAACAAATAATTGCTGCAATCCATTCTTTTTTTCCTAAATTCTTTAATAATTTTAACATATTTCCATCCTTTCTTTTACTTAATATTATGATTTTCTAAATTATCTTTCATAGCATTTAATACTCGGCAAAAAGTAGTTAAATCTTCATCAGATATTCCTGATAAAACTACTTTTTCGATCTCTTTAAATCTTTTTTTATGTTCTAAAAATATCTTTTTTGCTTTTTCATTTAGTATTATCTTTTTAGTTCTAGTATCTTTTAAATCTACTACTCTACTTATCAAGTTATTTTTTTCCATGGTTTGAAGTACACCTGATACTGTAGCTCTTCTTAAATTTAATATATCTTCTAAATCTTTTTGATATATTTCTTCATCTAAATGTTTTAAAATATACTCAACTATTTGCATTTGTGTAGGTGTTGGGTGTAAATTATCTCTTCTACTTTTAAACTCCTCCATATCTTCATCTTTTATTAAATTCCTACATATCATCTTATCTATACTTTTAATTTGAAATAATACACTATTTTGTTTCATAATTCACCTCACTTTATATTTTTGATAACTAGTAAAATACTATACACCCACTTTCTTTTTTTGTCAACAGCCTTACAAACTTTTTCACAAAAAAAACACTTTATCGACATAAATTTCACTTCATATTATACATATATATTTACATTATTAAAATAATATATCAAACTTTAGTTACATTTTTATAAAAAAAATCATTTACTATATTAGATAAAAAAAGAAAGGAGTAATAATATTTTGATAAATATTCTTTCAGCTATATTATTTAGTTTTTCTGCCAATATAGATAATATAGCACTTGGAATTGCATATGGCATAAAAAAAATACATATTTCAAATATAAAAAACTTCTTAATTACATTATGCACTAGTTTTATAACAATTGTTTCTATGAAGCTTGGGGATTATATCTTCAGTTTTTTTAATGAAAGAATTTCAAACTCAATTGGATCTATTGCTTTAATTTTGATAGGTACTTTTGGAATACTAAAAATACTATATAATAAATATATTAAAAAAAAATCAATAGGAACAGAAAATTTTCAATATAAAAAATTAGAATTTAAAGAACTAATGTCGATTGTTTTTACATTATCTTGTAATAATATTGCAGTAGGCTTTGCTGCTAGTGTTGCTGGTATAGACTTAATCACTACCCTTATTTCAACTTTTATATTTAGCTTTTTCTTTTTATATATAGGAAATAAACTTGGAAAAAACATGATAAATAAAGTACTTTCAAAATACTCAGATATTATAGGTTCATTAATTTTAATACTTATTGGTGTTATACAATTGTTTTTTTAAACCTACTACCTAAAAAAATAGATAGTAGGTTTTCATTATTTTTTTATCTTATTTTTTAACAATTTATTTTCCCATTCTTCCTCTTTAAATCCAACTAAAATATCATCTTTGATTATCAATAGTGGTCTTTTTATTAACATTCCATTACTTGATAAAAGTTTTAATTTTTCTTCATATGACATATTATTTAAATTATCTTTTAGATTCATCTTTCTATATTCTAAACCACTCGTATTAAAATACCTTTTTATATCTTTATTACTAATTTTTATCCATAAATCTAACTCTTCAAAAGTAGGTGTTTCTTTTAAAATATTTCTATCTATAAAATCTATATTATTATTTTCTAACCATCTTTTTGCTTTTTTACAAGTAGAACAGTTTGGATATTCTATAAAAATATTGTTCATTTCTATCCTCCGTATAACTATTATTTTATAATTCCACCATGAAAATAACACTGATATACTTTTTCAGTTTCTAAATAAATCTCCTCTTTTCCTTTAAAATAGCTAAAATCTCCATCTACTTGACATACATAAATATAATCTCCATTTTTATATACACTTGGTCCTCTAAATGGTTTACTAACTTCAACTTTTGATAAAGCTTCTTTTAAAAAATTACTTGAAAATCTATCGTTAATTTCAATTCCAGAATAGTTCATTGCCCAAATGGGTATTTCATTTTTAAATAATACTTCTTCTCCTATAAATCTTTCGCCACCAAAATAACTATCGTAATATTTATACGGTCCTTTATTATATATTAAATCAACTGAATTAGGTCTTGAACTGTTACTTAATTTACTCATACTACCAGCATACGTATTCTTTTTAGCTTCACACAAAAAACTAATTATATCTTCATCAATAGAACTTTTCTCATAATTACTTACACAGCTTTCATCTTTTAATAATTTATCTAAACTCGTAGAAAATATATTGCTAATTTTTATCAAATTATCAATATCCGGTAAGCTTTCTCCATTTTCCCATTTAGTAACTGCCTGTCTTGAAATCCCCAAAATATCTGCTAATCTTTCTTGAGACATATTTTTTTCTTTTCTTAATTTTTGTATTCTTTCTTTTAACATCATTATTAATCACCTATTATTATTTTACTATAACAATTATATGTTTTCTACCAACTATAAGTATCATTGTTGTAAATCATTAGTTGCCTTTATTTTAATACCAACTCCTTGTAAATAGGTTGTTATATAATCTATACTATTTTTAAAATATAGTTCTATTTGATTTTCTAAAAAAAGTTCATAATCATAATCTATTTTTTGAATAGAACTATTATCTTTTAAATATTTTAAGATTTTTAAAATATCATCTTTTGTATATAAAATCTCTTTTATATCTCTTGCATAATATAACATTTTATCATTATATTCTGGAATACAATATTTTTTATTAGCTTTTAAATATTCTTGTATTTTTTTAAAATCTCTATGTTTTATTACTTTTCCTTCTTCTTTATCACATTTTTTTATAGTATTATTATTTAATTTTAAGCCCAAAAAATCTCCATGTTCATCATATAGATTAATATTTTTGAAAACTAATCTATTCCAAAATTCATCTGTTAATAAATGTGTTAAATAACCTATTACTATTGGATTTTCCAAATCATTTTTGTACTCATTTACAAATTTATCTATATTATATAAATCAACTAAGCCACCATTATATTTAACTTTTTCTCCAAAATGAGATACTTTCCATGGGACATCAAACGAAAAGTCTGAAACCACATATCTTTCAGCATCAGGCATCATATTTCCTAGAAAAAATGTATCCTTATCATTTATTTCTATTCTTTTTTCCACTTCATAAGCTGTAACCAAATGAGTATACCAAGCCGGCATTTTTTATCTCTCCTTTACTAATTATTAATTATAATTTATAACAACAAGTTATTAAAAAACATTTTTTTATATATTATTATTTCACTTTCTTATTAAATATACTTTTCACTTTACTTACTAACTTTTGAAACATTGTTTGTTTTTTAATAATAACTATATTCTTCTCCTGTTTTTTATTATAATCTATTTTACCAAATATCTCATTATCATTAAAATCCATTTGAAATAGCTTTTGATATTTTTTCTCGTTATTTTCATATACTTCTCTTAATCTTTCTTTTTCATCTTCATCTTCGCATATATAATCTAAGTTTAACATAGCAATTATAGCAAGTGTTTCTTCTAGTAAATTTTGTTCTTTAATTGGTACATTTTGAGCAATTTTTTTAACATAATTTTTATCCTTTTCTTCTTTAAATATTCGTCTTAAGTTTTGTGGTATTTTTTGTTTAATATCCTCTGGTAATAACTCTATAAATTCATCAACTTCTGAATATGCCATTCGTATATTATCTTTTATAACCATACTATATTTCTCCTATATTTTTGGATTTTTCCATATAACGTTCAATATTTTTTTCTTGCTCTTTAATATCCCTACTCTTAACCATCCCCTCACCAGCTTCGATAGCACTAAAAAGAATATTATTTTCTTTTCTTGTTTTTTCAGGTTCTTTTCCCTCGTGTCCAATTCCTTTAGGTTCAAAATTTTCCAAATAATTAAGTTCAATTCCACTACTTTCTATTAATCTTTTAGCTATTTCTTCATTCTTTTTTTCCATTAATGCGTTTGGACTATGTGCATCTACTCCAATTAAAACCTTACACCCCTTTTCTTGTGCTATTCTCCAAAAATCTGGCACAGGATATGCATAGCTACCATCTCTTAAAGCTTGTTTAGCACCAGCCTCTATTGCAGAAATAGACCCAAGATTAATTTCTAATGGTATATCGTATTCTCTTGCCGTTTCACAAATCATTTCAGTAGCTTTTTTTACATTTTTCTCATATAAAGCTTTATCTTGTGATAATACTAACTCTCTTTTTTCCATAAATATATCGGGATGAGCAACATATGCAAATTTTCTACTTTTTATCGCCTCTACAACAGTTAAAGCATAATCAATAGGATAATCAGCAGCTTTAGGATCAGCAGAATGTGGTGGCATTTTTATATCACCATTTTCATCTCTTTTTAAAGCGGAATGCTGTCCTAAAATCATATATTCCAATTTAGGTTCTGTCTTTTCTCTAAAGTCTTTTACAAGTGGATGTCGCTCACCTATATCTCCAAAATACTCTGCTTCTATTCCTATTTTTATATCTATCTTCTTTGCGTATTTTTCTTTTATTTCTTTTAATTTAGGTATGTATATTTGTTCAAATTGTTGCATACTCATCTCATGATTTTTATCACTTTTACCTAATACATTTGGTGTATGATCAGAAAAACCTAATTGTTTTATTCCTCCTTCAATAGCTTTTTGTACATATTCATCTATTTCACCATCAGCATGTCCACACAATGAAGTATGAGTATGATAATTAAACTCTTGATTTTTCATAAAAATATCCCCCTTTAATCACATATATCTTTTGATATCTTATTTACAATATAATTATTATTTTTAAATCTAAAATATATTATTTTTACATATTTATAATCTAGAATATCACAGTACTAATTATAAATATATACATTTTTTGTATGTATCTTTATTAAAATTATATTATATATGTCATTTATTTTCAACATATTATTAAATCATATTATTATATAAAAGAATATTAAAAATAAAAAAATATATTTTATAATACAAGAAAAGTAACTAAAGTTACATCCCTTCGGGGGGGACAAATTAAAAGTCTAACTCAAATTGTTAGGCTTTTTTCTTGACTTTACTTATTATTAATATATAATTATCTTAAGA
>CALXJF010000017.1 GCA_944388575.1 uncultured Clostridia bacterium | reverse complement strand
GAAAAATTTGACAAAAAAATTAAGCACTGTCAATGCTTATATCAATTTTGTATTTAATTAACTGTCAAATTCCCGTATCTACTTCATCAATAAAATCATCAAATTCTTCCATACTCTACCTCATTTCCTCTATCTAATATGCTTTTATATTACTATAAATTTTAAAAAAAAGCAATACTACTAGATTAAAAGAATTTAATATACACAAAATAAGTCAAACTTTTATCTATTTTTTTGATATATTTATTGACTTTTACATATTTTTTATGTATAATATATTAGTATTAATAGTTACTTAAACTAAACCCCGGAAAGTTTTACGTAACTAAATTTTGTGTTTAGGAGGAAATTTTAGTTATGAATAATACTACACATAGTGTAAAAGCTAAAGAAATAGTAAAAAAATGGTATCTTATAGATGCAGCCAACAAACCTCTAGGAAGAGTAGCTACTGAAGTTGCTAAATTACTAAGAGGAAAACATAAACCAACTTATACTACAAATTTAGATTGTGGTGATAATGTTATAGTTATAAACTCTGATAAAATAATATTAACTGGTAATAAATTAAATCAAAAAGTTTATAGACATCACTCAGGATATATTGGTGGAATGAAAGAAGTAAAATATAGTGATTTGATGGCTAAAAGCTCAGATAAAGCTTTAATGCTTGCTATAAAAGGAATGCTACCAAAAAATTCTTTAGGTAGAAAAATGCTTACAAATGTAAGAATATATAAAGGTGAAGAGCATAATAACGAAGCTCAAAAGCCTGAAAAATGGGAATTTTAGGAGGAAATAAACGATGGCAAAAAAAGAATATATATATGCTACTGGAAAAAGGAAATCATCTATTGCAAGAGTTAATATAATACCTGGAACAGGAAAAATAACTATAAATAAAAAAGATATGAATGAAGTATACAATCTTGAAACTTTAAAAGCTATAATTATGAAACCTTTTAAGGTTGCAAATATGATGGAAAAATATGATGTAGTTGCTACAGTTAAAGGGGGAGGGTTCTCTGGTCAAGCTGGTGCAATCGCTCATGGTATAGCTAAAGCTCTTTCAACAACAGATCCAGATGTTCGTACTATTTTAAAAAGAAATGGTCTTTTAACTAGAGATTCAAGAGTAAAAGAAAGAAGAAAATATGGTCTAAAAAAAGCAAGAAAAGCACCACAATTTTCAAAAAGATAATATTTTTAAAAATAATGAATTTAATGAAATCCTACAATCGAGTTCGGTTGTAGGATTTACTTTGTCTTCAAATCTCTATAAAATTAAATAAAATCGTGCAAAATTTTTACAGTAACTAACAAATTTAAATACTAAAAAGATTTATATATCGACGTTCAGTATGTTATAGTACTTATATTTACATTATATTACCTATTATTTTAATAAATCTTAATGCTATCATTTAATTATTTCAAAAAAATCAATAGAACCTTAATTTGATATAATATGTTTTGTGATTTTCTATACTCTTCACAATACTAATAAAAATATCATATTTCTCAATTTATATATACTATATAATCTTCATCTATGCCATTTTCTTTTAATTCATCTATTATTTGTGTTAATATGATAAATTTTCCAGATCTTCTAAGCCCATAAATTATTTTTATTAAACTTTTTTCATCATAAAAATCTCTAATCTTATCTAAATACATATTTCTTTTTATCATATATATCACCTAATATAAGTATAACATAAGCATTCATTTTTGCAATTTTTTTAATTTTTTCGATATACTTTTTATTAAAATAATATATAATATTTTTAAAGATTTAATGAAAGTATTATATTGTATTTGCCTCTAAATTAGTATATGGAAAAATATTAATTATATAGTTTTTCTATATTAACTTTCATATAAAAGAGTAATATATATTTTTTTTCTTAGTAAAATTAATAAAGGGGGAATTTTAATGAATATAGTAGATAAAAACTTTTATAATTTAGTGGAATGTTTAAAAAAATTAGATTTTAATACAATCTTATCTAATATAAAAAGTAAATACTCTACAGTGCCAGAAAAAACTAGAACATCAATGGAAAATTTCTTCAACAAGTATGGCTATTGGGGTACTTTAGATTCTAATAATAATGACTTTACAGAAATTGAAGAAAAAGCTAAATGTTTAAAAGAACATACTAATGATTTTATAAAGTTATACAATATGTTAAAAGATTATACATCTAAAAAAATATTATACGGTATATTAAATAATTGGTATCAATATGATTTCCAAACATTAAAAGAAGTAAAAGATTGTAATTATAAACATTATTTTAACTTAGATTTAATTCCATACTGTCAAAATGAAGTATTAGTCGATTTAGGTGCATACACGGGAGATACTGTTATTGATTTCTTAGATACGTATGGTATAAATTCTTACAAAAAAATTTATTGTTATGAAATTACACCATCAACAATTTCTATATTAAAGAAAAATTTAAGTAAATATAATAATATTTTATTCAAAGAAAAAGCCTGTAGTAATTTTATTGGTAATAGTTATATAACCGAAAATACTGAATCATCTTCTGCTAATAAAGTTGGAGATAGTCAAAATGGGAATATATCTATTTCAGTTACAACTATTGATGAAGATATAAAAGAAAAAATAAGTATCATAAAAATGGATATTGAAGGAGACGAACAAAAGGCCTTAGATGGAGGAAGAAAACATATTATAAATGATTCTCCTCTTCTTCTAATTTCTATATATCATTCCAACTATGATCTTTTTGAAATACCAAATAAAATTCACGAAATGAATCCTAATTATAATTTTTATTTAAGATATTATGGAGGATATATATATCCGACTGAAATCATACTAGTTGCTATTCCTAAAGTTAAAAAATAAAAAATTTAATAAAAACTGTATTTAAATAGAAAATCGTTGATTTTGCAAAAGCAAATTCAACGATTCTAATTATATGATTTACAATAAAATTTATTTTAAGATATCTTAAAAATATTATTTAATTCTATAGTTTTTAAATCTTTATTAGTAAATACAATCAACTTTTCATTATATTTTTCTAGTTTTTTTAATAAATAACTTTTTGATTCTTCAAATTCTTTTGTCCATTTATACATATTTTTCAACATATCTATATTAGGTTCATATCCAACTTTTTCTATACCAAACTTTTGTTTTATCCATCTTAATAATATCCTTCTTTTCCTTAAACTTAATGATATATCTAATAAAACTATTTTTTCAGCCTCTTTAAAAACAAAATCCATATTTTTTCTATGTGTCCCCTCTATTATCCAATCTTTTTTATTAAATATACTATTAATAATCCTAATCTGTTCTTCTTCTTTTCTTTTTGTTTTTAATATATCATTATGCACAATTTTATCCATTTCAAACATTTCTATTCCTAATAAATTAGATAATCTATAACCAAGTGTGGTTTTACCACTAGCTACACTCCCTATAATATATATCTTCAAACATAACACCCAAAACAATTATATCATATCCATATTTAAAAGCAATAAAATTTACTTATCTTTAATGGCTATCTGTCATATTTAAAGTATCTTTTTGTGTTAGATCTGTAATTCCTTGTATATCATAGTATGTAGATGGAGTATCTCCAACTATAATAGTTTCTGCTATTGCAACTTCATTTGAATATTCTTGAATATCAGAAAAAAAAGGAGCTATTGTTCTTACTTGAACCGTAATAACTAATGTTATTTTATGCATAGTTTGATTTATTCCTGCTTTTTCAAAAACTGATTTGAAATCTGCCTTACATATTCCTGTAGGTAAAGTATTTAACTTAACTTGCAATCCATGGCCACCAAATATTGTAACTCCAAAAAAAGTTCCTATAGGTATTTTTATATAATTAATACTAGAATTTTCAATTTCGTTTTGTGTATCCATTACCACTTGATTAGAAATTTCATTCATTTTAGATACATTTGCTGATAAAGTTCTTATTTTTCCATCCTCATCTTTTTCAACTGTTATCAAATCATCATACTTAATACCTTGAATACTATTTTTTACTGCCTGATTACTACTTTTTAAAGCTAAAGCTTTAGCGTTTGCCTCACTTAATGTTTTTAATGTTGGTTTTACATTTTTATGATAAATAAAAGTAAATATTATAATTATAGTAAGTAACATTACAACAAATAAGACAAATGATCTATTTACTTTCATTTGTCTTATTGTTGTAGAATAATATTTTAATCTCATATTACCTAATAACCAATATTTTTTGACCAACACTTATAGCATCAGGGTCTATGATATCGTTTGTTTTTACTATCTTATCTACACTAGTTTTATATTTCTTAGCAATATTCCAAAGAGTATCACCTGGTTTTACTATATAAATATTTATACTATCAAGTCCCGTTAAATCAAGATCATCATCTATAATATTTGAAATCACATTAATGTCTTTTACTTCCTCAACTCTTGTATTTACTTCAAGTTGTATTCTTATGTCTAAATCTTGACCACTTTGAGTTATATTAATTCTTTCTTGTGATATATCTACAAAAATATTATTTTTATTAGCAATATTATCTAAATCATAACTTTCGTTTACTATAATATCTAATGTTTTACTATCAAGTTCAAGATTATTTAAATCTTGAATTAGTAATGTTACTTTAGCTTCTCCTTCTAATTTTATATTATTTTGTAACACTACTGGGACTATATAACTAGTATCTAATCTATAATCTATTAATTTGCTATTTTCAAGTAAAGCATTAGCGATACTTTCCTTTAATTCAATATTTTTATTAAGATTTACAGTCTTTCTTACGCCCTTAACATTTAATAAATCAAAATTCAGTTCTCTACTTTGACTATAAAAATCTTCTATATACTCAACTTCCTCTTCTTCAAACATAACAACATTTACCTCTATTTGATATTCTGCTGTCATAGTTTTAGTTGAAGTAATTTCAGGATTTAATTTTAAATTAAATTCTTGCATTATATAATTAATTTCAAATTTTGAATTGTCATTTATATTTTCTAATTCAACCATAGCCGAAAAAGGAAGTGTATAATTCACTTTTTTTACATTTTCACTTTGATTTTCTGCAAGGTAAATCATTTTGATATCTATATCACCTTTTATCATTACCTTATTATAACTTTCTTTATATTCTGTATTTATAATTTTAGCATCCACATTTAATAATTCGTAAAAATCCTCTGCTTCTTTAGGTAGCATAAATTCCTCTTTAGAAGCAATTATACTCTTTTTATCTTGCATAATATTGCAAAAACTATTCTTACACATCTTACACTCAATTTTATTATCTACTTCAAATCTATTTATAAGATCAACATTCTCTATTTTTTTCAATCGTGTTTTAAAAATTATCTCAGACTTTACAGATATTTTTCTTTCATTAGGCAATGAAAAAATTACATTTTTACAAACAGGTTTTATATTAACAATCATTTCTTCAGTTGCACCTTTTACTTCAATAATTTCACTATATGGATAAGATGTAAAAAGCCCTCTAGTTCCAAATACTTGATCATCAACTTTATAAATTATAAAATAGTTTATATTACCAGAAACTTTTATTTTATCTTGCATTGATTCAATATTATTAACATACGGTGTAACAGTCACATTTACTATTTTTATAGCATCTGGTTTAGTATCAGGTACAATTATATCCTGTTCTATCCATTTACTTACATTTTCATTTATACTAATATTATTAAGCTTTAAAGCTTTACTTATAGTATTTATAGCCATCTTTTTTCTCCTCCTTATATTTATTACTACAATATATGTAAAAAAAAGAAATATATTCTAAGTTTATTTAAAATTGTAACTATAAATAATCTATTTTCATACTATAATATTAGTTAAATAATTTATTAATTATTTAGCATTAGATAATTTATCTTTAAGTTATACTAATATATCTTAATACTATATAATCTCCTTGAATAATTAACCGCCTTTTTAGGCGGTTTTATAATATATTATTAATATAAAATTAATTACAATTAACTTTTATTTTTTCTCTATATAAATTATAAATATCATATACTTGGTCAGTCTACTCCTTGAATATTTTTTATTGAATTAGATAATTTATTTATATCAAAATTGTTAAAAATTTATCCATTAATTTTTTATGGTTTCTAAATACACTTTTTATTTCGACAATTCGCTTTTCTAATTTTCATTATCACTTTAAATACAAAAATATTATTACTCTTCTGTTTTCTCCATACTACTATATAATTTATATATCATATTTTCGTTTAAATCTAGACTAATTCTATCTTCTATAAATTTTAGATCCGCTTGTTTGTACTCTTTATTAATATTTAATGCTATTGCATATGCTAAATACTTTTCAAATATAACTACACTATTTAACTCTGCTTGCTTTATATTAGTAAAGTCTTTAACAAATCTTTCAAACTTCTTCCACTTATCAACTTCTTTAGCTCCTTTTTTTGTATATATTTCTCTAAATTGTGATTGTTCATTATCATCATTAATATCAAAAAACTTTTTAAATCCTTTAAATAGTGATGTTTCCCAAGCTGCAAAAAAAATCGTTACCATAAACATATTTATTAATTCTCCTGTATTCTTAGAAACACTTAAAGTTCCGTTTTTCCCAAATATTAATATTATTATAACAAATATTATTATAAATAATATATATAACAATAGCAACGAACTTGTTAAATTTTGTTTATTCTCATTAGAAAACTTCCTACTTTTATATTCGCTATAAACAGCTTGCTTCCATATATCTATTCTCTTTTTAGTAATTTTATTAACAAACATATCATAAGCTACTTTTTCGTCGCTAGGTAAATTTTTAATCTTAGCTTCATTTTTTAAATCAATTACTTTAGTAATCTTTCCATTATCGATTTCCATCTTTAAGATTTCTTTAGAAGATAAATCAAGCAAAGTAGCAACTAAATCCTTGTGTTCTTCAATTTTGCCGTTCATTAAATATGAAACTACAGCAGGACTATAATCTACTGGTATGTCCCTTATGTAGATCTCTTTAATTTTATTAGTATTTAATATAACTCTATTGATTATTTTAGTTAATATTGATATTACAAAGATAACACAAGTTATTATAGAAATTATCATTAAAATTCCAACATATATCTTATTTGTAAATACAGCATTAATAAATATATAAGGAACTATAACTCCCATAAATATAAACATTCCTATATATACAACAAATATAATTTTTTTTAGAATTGAAAATATAAAATCATCTTTTTTATTTAGAATACAAAAATTTATTCCAAGTACCAATAAAATAAGTATAATAACAATCCATATCATTAATGTCACCTCTAAAAAAAAAAGAGTAATACCAAAATAGTATTGTATTACCCTAACCTCTTATAATCACCTACTACTATAACCTAGTATATTTAGGTGTGGAGAAATCATAATTTATAACGCATTCACCATTTGGTAAACTGATTTCCAACATATTAGTGACAAGATCTGTATAACTGTATGATAGTTTACTATCTGTATCAGCCTCTTTAAAGACAAATAGATTTGAATATGTACTATCGATTGTACCTCTTCTACAAATGCATTTATTTCTTCCTACATTTGCCTTCACGAAGATCTCCTGACCTATATAATTTTCAACATCTTGTTTAACTTTAACTAATGCATCCTTTGAAACCATATAATCACCTACAAGTCTTTCTTGTGTCAAATTATATCACTTTTTGAAATATAAGTCAAAGACACTTGAATAATCCAAGTGTCTTTTGTTACAAACTTATGGTACCATCATTGCCGTTTGTAGTTTATTTATAGCTTGTTGTGATAACGAATATTACAATTTTAACATTTTAATAACAATTATTTTTTAGAGTTAATATATTCAATTGCCTTTTGTAATTGAGTATCTCTATCTTTTGGGATAGCTATATTATCCTTTAAATCTTCTGGTAAATCGACTGTTATATTTGGCTCTATTCCATTTTTATGTATTTCTACACCACTTGCAGTATAATATTTAGCTGTAGTGATAGATAATGCACCATTTCCATCTAATGGTTCTATTGTCTGTACAATACCTTTTCCATATGTTTTATTACCTATAAGTACACCTTTTCCAGAATCTTTAACTGCACCAGATAAAATCTCAGCTGCACTTGCAGATCTAGAATTAACAAGCAAAGCTAAAGGCACATTTATTTCATTTGTTCCGTCACATTTATAAACCTTTTCACGTCCATCTCTATAGACTAATCTAACAATATCACATTTTGGCAACAAAAGTTTCGCGATCTCAGCAGTATCACTTACAAGTCCACCAGGATTGTTTCTTAAATCTATAATTAATCCAGTTATATTTTTACTTTTTAAATCATCATATTGTTCCTTAAATTGTTTATATATATCATTATCAAATGACCAAATTTTCATGTAACCAATATTTCCTTCTAAAACTTCTGAACTTACATTATTAGAATTAATTTCAGCCCTAGTTAAAGTCTTTTCCATTACCATATCATTTTCTCTAGTTATGGTAATATTTACAGTAGTATCTTTTTCGCCTTTTAATTTATCTACACATTCCTGATATGTATCTTTACTTACAACTAAATCTTCTACCTTTGTAATTAAATCTCCAGCTTTTAAATCAGCTTTTAATGCTGGACTATCTGGCATTATTCCAAGTACCATTATGCTATCAGATGATTTATCATATGTTAAATGAACTCCAATCCCTCCATAAACCTCAGTACCTGAAACTAACATTTCTTGATATTCTTCTTCTGACAAATATCTAGTATATGGATCATCAGTCGCCTCTGTTATTCCTTGTATTGCCCCATCTACTAATTTATCCATTTCTACTTCATCAACATATTTACTAGACACCATATTAAGTGCATCTTTTATTCTGTTTAAATAATCTGACATATCCTGAGTTTGGTTTAATCCAGATACCGACTCTTCAGTTAAAATTGGTTTTAATACAATAAATAAACAACCTAAAATAATAGCCGATAATACAACAGTAATAGTCGCTACAATAGTATTATTTATAATCTTTGACTTATCTAAATTTAATTTTTTATCTTCATTCATTCTTATACCTTCTTTTTATTAACACATTACATTATATATTAATTTTTATATTTCGTCAATGAAATTCTATGACCAAAATATAAAAAAGTATACATTATTTTTGTAATATTTTACATATTCTACAAGAAACCTACTTTTACACGTTTTTACTATGTAAATACTTGACATATTTATTTTTTTATTGTATAATTTAATAGTAATATTGAAATACTTATCTATTATAGATTTTAAATAAAGTATTTCCCACTGAAAGGAGGGAAACAATAATGCCAGGAATAAAAATTAAAGATAATGAAAGTTTAGATAATGCACTTGCTAGATTTAAAAAACAATGTGCTAAATACGGAGTTCTTGCAGAAATTAGAAAAAGAGAGCACTATGAAAAACCTAGTGTAAAAAGAAAAAAGAAATCAGAAGCCGCAAGGAAAAGAAAACATTAATAGTTGATACTATTTTTATATATAAAATAAGGTATGTTTATCATATCTTATTTTTTTATACTGATATTTGACATAATACTAAAAATATGATATACTATTATTGTAAGTTTTACATAATTTTCTTTTATTAAAGAAATGGAGGTTTTTTTATGTTCAATACAACACTTTTTCCTTTTGCTTTTAACCCCGAAAATGTTGAAGCACGGGAACTAATACATAGCGATGATAATACTATCACTATGAAGTTTGATATGAGTGTTCAAAATGCTCCAGAATGTGCTGCAATTGCAGTTATATTTGATGAGCCCAAACACTTCGATAGTCTTAGATTTCATTTTACATTTGATGGTGAGCCGTTGAAAATCACAACTGAACTAAAATCTCAAAATGTTATCAAATTCAGAGAGCAGACAGTTTCAAGCGACGGTATAATTGAGTTCTTGAATATTGAAAAAGAAGTCAAAGAAATTGTCTTTTGTTGTTGGAGAGCAAACAACCCCAACAAGAAAGGAACAGTAAAAATAACAAAAATTTAAAATACTCAGTGGCTAGAAAATAGTATTTCTGGCCACTTTAATTTGTATATTGATTTTGATATATAATAACATACTATAATAATTCAAAACATTATATACTCAAAATAATTATTTATCAGATAATCAATGGAAATTAATACAAAAAATAGCTCAAAAACATACTACATGAACTCCAAATACTTTCTAAGTTTCAGTATTAGCTAAAGTAAGTGATTTTAAACAAAGACAGATTCCTATACCAGAATATAAAAAGACGTTGAACTATAAATATTCAACGCCTTTTGTTTTTACCAATTATTATTTCTGTTCTGTATATATGCAATGATCATTTTAGTAATAATATATACCAATATACAAGATAAAGATATAACTATAACTATTATTACATCTGTACTAAACAAGCTACCTGTTACTGGAAGTTTTTTTGGTACATTATATACAGTTTTTTCAACATTTACATTTTCATTTTCTATCTTGAATTCATACGCTGTAGAATCTAATACATAATTATCTGGAGCAGATACTTCACGATAATAATACGTTCCTACAGATAAATTGTCAGACTCTGCCCTACCATTTTCATCTGTTACTATACTAGCTATTATATTATTATTTGAATCTAATATTTCAAATCTTATATCCTTCATTGGTTGACTATTATCTTTATCATATTTATTTATTATAAGTTTTGCTGATTTTAACTTGTTGATAACTGTTTCTTGAATAAAATCAGTATCACTACTTATAGTAAATTCATGTTCTGTAGTATCTAAAACATATATATCCGGTGCATCTTTTTCTCTATAATAATAAGTTCCCTTTTCTAAAGTATCAGATATTGCAAATCCATTATCATCTGTTTTAATTGTCTGTATAACTTGTTTATTAGAATCTAATATTTCAAATGTAGCTCCAGATATAGGTTGATTATTTTCATCAGTTTTAACTATCTTTAATTTTCCTTGTATCAAATTATTCTTAACTTCAACTTCAATAACCTGATCTTCGTCTTTTATAGTAAACTTATGTTCTTCTGGATCCATTTCAATATTATTTGGTGCCGATACTTCTTTATAATAATAAGTTCCAAGTGTCAAATCCATAGAAGTAGTTGCAATTCCTTTACTATTTGTTACAATAGTATCAATTTTATTTTTATTACTATCATAAATTTCAAATGTAACTCCCTCAATTGGATTATTATTTTGATCTACCTTTAATATCTTTAAACTACCTTTTTTATAATAGTTTACTTCTTCTCTTGCAATTACTGTATTTTGTTCAGTAACCTTAAATTCATGTTCTGTTTCATCAATGATAAGATTAGAATCTTTAGTAGACACTTCTTTATAATAATATGTTCCTGGTTCTAATTCATCAGATACAGCAATTCCACTATTATTAGTTGTAATTGTATCAATTTTATTTTTATTTGAATCTAATATATCAAATTTTACACCTGATAATAAATCACCATTTTCGTCTCTTTTAGTAATTTTCAAACTACCTTTTACTAATTCGTTTTCTAAAGTCTTGCTAACAACCTGATTATAGCTAGTAATTTCAAATCTACGTAATGTAGCATCCATTATCACATTATCAGGAACATCTGTTTCAACAAAATAGTATGTTCCCATTTCCAATGGCTCACTTGTTGCTACACCCTTAGAATTAGTTTTTATAGTCTGAACTACTTTTTTATTACTATCTAGTATTGAAAATGTAACATTTTCAATTGGATCATTATTTTCATCTTTCTTAACTATTTCTAATCTTCCAGCCACTTTAGTATTTGAATAAGTAGTTGTAACAGTCTCTCCAGCAGCAACTATAAGAGTTCTTGGTGCAGTGTCCATTACATATCCTTTTGGTGCTGATATTTCAGTAATTGTATATTTACCAGTTGGAATATTTAATAAATCTATTCTACCACTTGAATTAGTAACTGCCTCTGCAATTTTTTGACCAGATGAATCACTAATTTGAAATCTAACATCTTTAATCTTTTGATTAGCTTGATCTTCTTTTACAATTGTTATATTTCCTGTATCCTTTTTCCAAGTTATATTAACGCTTTCTGATACCGTAACAGGTTCCTTTATAATTGTAGCAAAGTTTTGAATATTTGAATCGGTACCTCCATATATGCCACAACTCAAAAGATCTCCTGTTGCTTCAACATTTAAGTTAAAATTAGCTGATGTATCTGATTTTTTCGCCACAACATATATTGGTTCATTTAAACTAAATTCTGTTTTCGCATTTCCATTTTGATCTGTTATCACAGCAGATGAAGGTTGATTTGATAACGATGCTTTTATATTTTTTAATGTAAAATCAGTAGTATTACCCCCATCATACCCTGTTACTTTATATGGTCCAGCAATAACCAAATCTCCTGTTTCTTCAATTGTATAATTAGAAGTATCTAATGCAATTCTTGGATTTGGATTATATGGAGCACTCATTGCTGTATCAGCTAATTTTTTGGCAGCACTCTTCATTTCATCCATTATATCTTCATACCCTGGATTAGCTACTATATCATCTAAAGAAAAAGCTAAACCATGTGTATTTTCTCCAGTTCTAGTAACAACTTCCCAAAAAGCCATTTGAGTAACTAAATATTGTGTATCATAATCTTTTTGAGAACTTAGCCCAAACTCTTCTAAATCCTTATTTGGATATCCATAAACTAAAACTGCTAAAGCTTCAGCTGACATTTTACCTTGATAAGTTAAAGTCGTATCTCTACTAGGTAAACTTCTACCATAATCTATACAATATGCTGCCATATCCCCAAGTGTAGCCCTTCTAAAATACGTATTGTAGTTATAATTGGTATTCTTAAATGGTGCTTTAGCTTCACTTTGATATACAAAATGTAAAGATGACTCAGCTGCAAATACACTTAAAAAATTAAATTGTCCCAAAATAACGGTAAAAAGAATAAATACTGTTAATATTTTTAATACTTTATTTTTCATATATAAAACCTCTTTTTCCTTTGTTAAGTTACATTTCTTGCAATCTTTTCAGATACCAATTCGCCTTTTACGATTACTCTTTCAGTAGCATTATAATTACATGTAATAAGTGTGATTTCTTTTTTATCTTTCGGCTTATCTAATACTTCTGTTTGAGTTGGCTTTACATTATATTTAGTGGTAACTTTATATGTATACATTTTACTTTGAGTATACACATTTACTAAAGCTCCCTCTTCAATTTTATGAAGATTCTTAAATATTTCAGTATCTATATTATTGTGCGCTGCAAGACAATAATTTCCTGTTTGCCCAGGACGTGATGAGCCTTCTACAACTCCGACATAATTCTTTAATGTTTGGGCATCAGAACCCTCAGTAATTTGTGCCAAAACATTTATTGATGGTATATGTAATACACCTGTTGAACCCTTTTTTATAACTATTCTATTACTACTAGTATTAGATTGACTAGTAGTTGTTGCATTATTATCAGCTGTATCTTCTTCAGGTGTATCAAGTTCTGCTGTATTTTCCTCTAAATTATCTACTTGTATTACAGTATCTCCAGCCTGAATTTCTGTCTTATCTGCAATAGAAAGATTATTTAACTCTTCTTCTCTTACATAATTTTTTATTAAAATTGTAATCACAGACACAACTACAATTGCACCTATAACAATTACAATTTCTAATGGTTTTATCCTAAATTTAAAATCACTTAATTTCATAATACCAATCCCCTTAGAGCTAATTATATCATATATATATTATTTGGCAAATATTTTTTTAAATATTTCTTAATTTTTTTATGTCTTTATATGAAAGTAATTTATATTCTCCTACTTTCAACTTTCCTAGTTCAAGATTTCCAATCCTTGTTCTTTTTAATTTTTTTACGTTTATATTAACCACTCTACACATTTTTCTTACTTGTCTATTCTTTCCTTCGCTTATTACTATCTCTAGTTGATTTTTTGAAAGCATTCTAACTTTTGCCTCTTTAGTAATATACCCACCTATGTCAACTCCATTTTTTAGTTTTTCTATCTTTTTTGATGTAATATTACTATCAGTAGTTACAATATATGTTTTCTCAACTGTATGTCTTGGATGCATCATATAATTTGCAAAATCACCATCATTAGTAAATAATAAAAGCCCCTCTGTATCTTTATCTAGTCTTCCTATTGGGAAAACTCTTAAATCTTCATTTATTAAATCTTTAGTAGATTTTCTATTAAATTGTTCTTTATTAGTAGTAATATATCCTATCGGTTTATTTAACATTATATAAACCTTTTTTTCTACTTTTTTTACTATAGTATTATCTACTTTTACAATATCTTTCTTATCATCTATCCTTTGTCCAAGATTATATGTTAATATTTCATTAATCTTAACTCTTCCTTCTTTAATCAAACAATCTGCATTCCTTCTTGAACATATTCCACACTCGGCAATATACTTATTTAATCTTATTAACATCTTCTACTCCTATCACAAAAAAAAATCTTTTTCATATTATATATTATCATAAGCTTATGTTCATATATATCTTACTAGCAAGTTTTCTTGCTAGTAATATTTTTCTTTTTTTTCAAGTATTTCGATTATATCTTTAAAATGTTTTGGTAATGGAGAAAAAAATTCAATGTATTGCTTGGTAGTAGGATGGATAAATCCTAAAGTTGAGGCATGTAACATTTGTCCTTGTATTTTATATGTTGTATCTTTCTTCCCATAAGTATCATCACCAAGTAATGGATATCCTTTATATGACATATGCACTCTTATTTGATGAGTTCTTCCTGTTTCCAATTTAGCTTCTATCATAGTAATATTTGAGTTATAAAAACGTTTTAAAACTTTTATATGAGTTATAGCATTTTTTGAATTTTTTAAAGTAACAGCCATTTTTTTTCTATTCTTTATACTTCTACCAATAGGCAAATCTATAGTGAATTCATCCTCTTTTACAATTCCTTTAACTAGAGCAATATATTTTCTATTTATACTATGTACTTTAAACTGCTTTGATAGTTCTTTATGTGAATTATCATTTTTGGCTATTACTAAAATTCCGTGAAGTATCTTTATCGATTCTATGCACAATTCCTGGTCTAATAGTCCCATTAATTGATGATAACTTGTCTTTATGAGAATACATCAAAGCATTTACCAAAGTATTATCATAATTTCCATTTGCTGGATGAACTACCATTCCTTTTTCTTTATTTACTATTAATATATCTTCATCTTCATATACGATGTCAAGCTTAATATCTTGTGGCTCAATTTTAAGTTCTTTTATTTCAGGCATATTAAATTCTACAATATCATTTTCTTTAAGTACATATCCTGATTTAGTTGGTGTTTTACCATTTACTAAAATATTTCCTTCTTTAATTAAATTCTTTATATAACTTCTTGTAACATCGTTATTTAAACTTGCTAAATATACATCTAATCTTTTCATGCTATCTTTCTTTGATACTATATATTTCATACTTCCTCACTTCATATTTTATACATTCTTATCTCACAATTATCTTGTCCTAATCCTCTTATATCTTCATTTATTTTAGTACCTTCAAAGTATGCTCTAATCATTCTACAAACTCCATTATGAGTAACAATCAAAATATTTTTATTTGAATATTCTTTTTTTACATAATTTATAAAATCATATACTCTATTCATTAAGTGCTCTATACTTTCTGGACCTTCATACTTTAAATTATTCTTGTCTATTTTCCAATAATCTTTAAAGATATCTTCACTAGTATATAGGCCACTTAATGGACCTGCATCTCTTTCAATAATCCTATCATCTACAATTATATTTTTATTATTTGTCTGATTAATAATTTGGGCTGTTTGATAAGTTCTCTTAAGTGGAGAGGATATTACAAGATCGTAATCTAAATTATCCACGATTTCTTTTGCTTTTTTAGCCTGATTAATACCATTCTCATTTAAAGGAATATCTTCTAAAGTAAGCATTCTTCCTTCTAAATTCCAATCAGTTTGTCCATGTCTTATAACATATATTTTCATATAATCTTCACCTTAATTAAATAACTTTTTTATTTCATCTCTATATAAATTATATTTTTTATTACAAAAATGACAACAAATTTCCATTTTATCGTTATTATCATCTAGGATTCTATCCACTTCTTTTCTTCCTAAAGCTATAATTGTTTTATATATTCTTTCTTTATTACAATCACATTTTAAGATTGGATATTCTTCTTGTACACACACTACATTATTATCACCAGTTATTGTTTTTACCACATCATCTATATTTTCTAAATCAATCATAAGATTAGTAACACTATCTATATTACTATTTATCTTTTCAAGCGTTGATATAATTTCATCACTTGCCTCAGGAAGGGGTTCAATAATATACCCTGATGCTTTTTGAACATTATTTTCCTTTGAAAAATTTACTCCTAAAAATACTGCTGATGGAATCTGCTCGGAAGTAGCAAAATAATATGCAAAATCTTCAGCAATTTCTGATGAAACAAGTTCACAAACACCTATATAAGGATCCTTTAATCCTATATCCTTTACGACATTTAAATATCCTTGTCCAACTACTTTTGAAACATTTAATTTCCCATTTTCTTTTTTTGGTACATCTACTTGTGGATTTGAAGCATATGCTTTCATTTTTAAACTTTTATCTCCACAAACCACTATATTTCCAATAGGACCATTTCCTTTTATCTGAACTGTAATCCTATCACTACTATTTTTTAACATACTAGCCATCATTGTACTAACAATTAAAGTTCTTCCAACAGCAGCAGTAGCTACATTAGACATATTATGCAAATCTCTTAATTCACTTATCATATTAGTAGCATCTACAATAACAACTCTAACTTGTTCATTATAACATAAATATTTTCTAAGCATATCTTTTCTCATCTAATTAACTCCTCGTAAAATTATATATATAATTTTACCAAAAAAGCTTAAATTATGCAACTTAAAAGCATCCTATTTTTATAGGATGCTTAAAATAATCTAACAATTATAATTTTTATTTTTCATTTAAAATTCTTAAAATATTATAGCATTGTTTTTATTAATTAGAAAAATTTTTTATACAATTTTAGATTTTTTTTTCCTTATTCGTTTAGTTAAAGTAATAATTGTTCCCTCATCTTTTTTAGAATCTATAAACACCTCATCCATAAAAGTTTCCATTATTGTAAATCCCATTCCGGCATGTTCTAATTCTGGTTTTGAGGTATAAGCTGGAGTTGTAGCAAGCTCAATATCTTCAATTCCAACACCTAAGTCTTCTATTTCTACTTTTATAACATCCTCTTCCTGACTAGTTAAATAAGCACGTACTACAACTTTACTATCTTCTGTTAAAATTCCATCATACCCATGTTCAATCGAATTAGTAACTGCTTCAGATATTGCAGTCTTTATATCCATCAAATCATCTATTGTTATATCTAAACTAGAAATAAAAGTTGAAATTGCCACTCTAACTACAGCAACATTTTCAAGTAAAGCTTTAATTTTTATTTCCATATTATTCTCCATATTACTCACACCTCAACGTTATTTGACTAGATATATTAGATAATTCTATAATTCTTTTAATACTATTACTTGGATTTTTTATTACCATACTACCATCTATTAACTTTATTAAATTATATCTTCCCATTAACAAACCAATTCCACTACTATCCATAAATTTAACATCACTTAAATCTATTTCAAAATTTTTAGGTTGGTATCTCATTATATATCCATCAATTACATTTCTTAAAACTTTACATGAATTCATATCTAATTCCTCGTCTAATTTAATTGATAAATTTCCTTCTTCATAATCATACCTCATAAAACCACCTCTAGTAATATTTTAACATATATATCTTACAAAATTTGTAGAAATTTATGAAAAAAATAAAAAGTAAAGGAAAATGTTATTTTCTTTACTTTTTATAAAAAATATTATTCTTTTATTAGTTTACATTGTACAACAAATCTTCCATTCTTCCTTGAATAATCACAAGTTGAAAGTGTAAGAATTGTATCACTTTCTGAAATAGTTTGATTTGTATCATACATACTTTTAGATTTCACTGTGTCTAGAAATTCTTTATATTCATTTGCATCAGCAAAATTAGTATCTATATAGAAAAATTCAGTATCTGTTACATACACAGTGAATATTTGCCATCTATAATTTCCATTTAATGTTGACATTTCAACAATTTGATGATCATTGAAAAAATCTTTCTTTTTATAATTTAATAAAGGGGTAAAATGATCATCTGTTTCTGTATTATGTCCATATATTATAAAATGACTTTTATCTGTCATATTATTTATGTCACATCTATAATCTAAAAAAGTTTCTCCCCATTTAGTCGCATTATTATCTCTATCATTTCTTAAATATCTATCATTGTTATCTGCTTGAAAAACTACAGTATCTATACTTGTTCCAGGTACCTTAATCCATGCTATTGCATCTTCATAGTTTTCATGAATTGCTTTTATTTCATCCTGTAAATTCCTTCCTTCATCCTTAGATTCTGTAACTTCCGCATTAATATCCCCAATTGGCTCCTCGTCAGCATTACTCTTAGTTTTACTTGAAAAATACCAAATACATGCAGATGTTATAAGAGCTGCACCCAATATAATAGCAACTATAATAAGTATTTTTCTCTTTTTATCATCTTTTACTTCAAATTCCACAATATCACCCTTTCAATTATGTAAACCTTTTCCTTTGGTTAAGAGGGCTTATATTAAACTATAGGCCCTCTCTTAATTTTACTTACCAGTGTTTGGATTTGCTACCCAATCACTTGGTTTTCCATTATTTGTATTGTTATTATTATTATCAGTATTTGTATTATTGTTGTTATTATTACCATCATCCGGATTATCTGGTGTTACACTTTTATTTACTATTGAGAACGCACTTCCAGTAACTGCATTACATAGATTTCCTTGTGCATCTATAGCTGTTCCACCTGATACATATATAGTTTTATTTCCACCAACTGTACCTTGAATATTAGATAATGTTATTGTTGCTACATTTCCGCTAATTGATACGTTTTTACTAGCAGTAAATCCACTTAATCTTACATCATTAGCATTTAAAGTAATAGCTTTGATACCTACATTATCTGTATATGTAATCTTATATACTACTGTACCACCAGCATAAACTTGTGATACACTTGGTCCACTAATTGTTGCAACTGGAGCAACATTATCAGTTGGTTCTTGTTGTGTCTCTTTAATTGTAAATGATTCTGTTTGAACTGCATTAGCTAATTGTCCGTCACTTGAAACTGCTGTTCCACCTGATACATAAACTCTTTTTGTAGCAGAAGATCCAGCTTTATTTTTTATATTTGATAATGTTATTACTCTATTATTACCAGATATACCTATATTTATATTAGCAGTAAAACCATCTAAACGTAAGTCAGCTTGTGTTAAAGTTATTTTATTAATATCATTTGTATATTTTAATGTAAACATAATTTGACCATTTTCTTCTACAACTTTACTGCTTATAGGTGAACAAGATAAACAAGCAGCCCAAGCTCCAACATAGTTTATTGCAGGAAAAGCTGTAAAACTAATAGCGATAACACTTAAAACTACTAAAATCTTTTTTATATTTAATACTTTATTCATTTCTTTTTCCTCCCATTTAATAACTTTTACATTATTATTGTAACATATTTTACATAATAAGTCAACAATTTTATCATTTTTATTTTAAAAAGTTTAATATTTTGGTTTTTAACGAATTGTGAATTTACATAATTTTGTAATTTTTATTTATAGTAAAAAAAACAACTATGCTTAAAAAAGGTATAGTTGTTTTTTATTTTAGTCTTTAGTTTGAATATTTTCATCAAAATAATTATCTTTAACTGTTGTGTTTGCTAGCTGAGTATACATCATGGTAGATGCCACATCAGTATGCCCTAATAATTCTTGTACAGTTTTAATTTCAGCTCCATTTTGTAGCATATGAACAGCAAATGAATGTCTAATTGTATGAGGTGTTATATCTTTATCTATCTTCGCTTGCTCTTTATATTGCTTTAATATCTTCCAATATCCTTGTCTTGTCATCTTTTGACCATTTGTGTTAATAAACAATGTCTTTTCTTCTTCAGTTCTAATAAGCAAAGGCCTTACTTTTTCTATATATTCTTTTAAACATTTCAAAGAACGATTTCCAAGAGGAATATGTCTTTCAGAATTTTTCTTCTTTACTCTTATATATCCACTATTTAAGTTTACATCCTCAATTCTCAAAGAAACTAACTCCGTTACTCTTATTCCAGTAGCGTATAGTATTTCAAGCATAGCTTTATCTCTTTGACCTTTTAGTTCAGATAAATCTGGTTGTTCTAGTAATTTTTCTATTTCACTAGAAGTTAAAATCATAGGTTCTTTTCTATCAACTTTTGGTGTTTCTATACTTTCTGCTATATTTTCTTCAGCAAGTTTTTTATTAACCAAATATCTATAAAAACTCTTTAAAGAAGCAGTACTTCTTGATATAGTAGAATTAGACTTTCCCATTTCTTTTAAATGATCAATATATTCTTGCATGTCATCTTTTTTTAAATCAAAAATTTTCTTTCCTTTTTCTGTAAAATACTTATCAAATTGAATAATATCTCTTTCATATGAAGCAAGCGTATTTGGAGATGCTTGTCTTGATTTTAAATTTTCTATAAACTCATCAATTATAATCTTCATTTTTAAGTCCTCCGTTTCACTATGTTTATTTTACACTATTTGTTTAAATTTTGCAATAGTTTTATAGAAAATTATGTAATGTTTTTTATTTTTTTGTAGATTTAAGTGTTTTTTTGTATACTATTATTTTGTATATAAGCTAATCACGCCAAAACTAGCCATTTGTTCAATTAATACAGACAATATCATCAAAGAAAGTGCAATCACAATCATATATGATTCCTTAATTAATATTGATAGTTTGTTATTACTTTCTAAAATCAAGTAATGAAATTTAATTGCATTTGTACTCATATAAATAAAAACTGGCAAATATATAAAGTTAGGTAATATCACAATTAACAACATTGTTAGTATACCTTTTCCCATCCCAAATGTTAAAAATAAAGTAGGGACATAAATACCAATTGCAAAACCTTTTAAAAAATTAAGTAGAGAAATACAAATTGGTGCTATTAAAGTTATTGCAGAAAGATATATAATACTTGTAATTAATAAATTGGATGTAACTCCATTTTTTATTATATTTATACTTTCAAAATTATCAGATTTAGATATATCTAATGTACTTTTTATATTATTTATTAGTTCATTCTTTACATCTTGATTTAACATTTGAAAAACTAATATACCAACTATAAATCCAACACATATACAAATCGCCATAACTTTTATAGTTTTCAAATTTTCACTTACGTACTTTAATAAATATTTCTTCATACAAAAACCACCACACAATATACTATGCTTGTGTAATGGTTTTAAGAACACTATAAATTTTCTCTAGCATAAACTGCTAATCTATCACATCTATTGTTATATTCATTATCGCTATGACCTTTTACCTTTATGAATTTAACTTCATGAATACTCATAAGATATAACATCTTTTCCCATAAATCAATATTTTTTACTACAGACTTATCAGATTTTCTCCAATTATTCTTTTTCCAATTATAAATCCAACCTTTATCTATAGTATTAACTACATAGGCACTATCACTATAAACAGTTACTTTACAAGGCTCTTTTAACATTTCTAGCCCCCTAATAACAGCCACAATCTCCATTTTATTATTTGTTGTACTTTTTTCACCGTCCTGATATTTCTTTTTCAACACCATTATATATAAGTATAGCACCATAACCACCAGGTCCAGGATTTCCACTACATGCGCCATCTGTATATAATTCTACTTCCTTTTTTTTACCTTCCATACTTTATCTCTCCTATTGAATTTCATAATTAATTATGTTAATATATATAATAGCACAAATTAGAAAAAAAGGCAAGAAAGGGGAAGAATATATTGAAGGTAACAGGTATTATTGCAGAATTTAATCCATTTCATAATGGACATAAATATTTAATTAATAAAGCAAAAGAAATTACTAAATGCGACTTATTCATAGCTATAATGTCTGGTAATTTTACGCAACAACGGTAATATTGCCATATACGATAAATTTAAAAGAGCAAAAATTGCAACAAAATATGGTATAGACTTAGTTATAGAACTTCCAACAATTTATTCAATATCAAGTGCTGAGTATTTTGCAACAGGAGCCATAAAATTATTAGATAGTTTAAATGTAATAGATAATATATGTTTTGGTTCGGAATGCGGAGATATAACTATTTTAAAAAATATTTCAGATGCTATAACACAAAATGAACAATATATTTGGGATAAAACATCTAAACTAATGAAATCAGGAAACTCATTTGCTACTTCAAGAAAAATATGTCTAAAAGAATTCTTAGATGATAAAACTTTAAATGAAATTAATAAATCAAATAACATACTTGCAATAGAATATTTAAAAGCAATAAAAAGAATCAATAATAACATTATTATACCTTACACAATAAAAAGAGAAGGAAATGATTTTTCTGATACAACATTAAATCTCGATACTAATTTTATAAGTGCTACTAGTATCAGAGAAACTATATACAAAAAAAATACTAGTAATATAAATATATTAAAAAAGTATGTTCCAAATGAGACATTTAAATTAATAGACTCACTTGCTGTTATTTCAAATGAAGATTTATTTCATGTAATAAAATATAATATTATACAAAATTTAAATAATTTATCTAACTTTAACGGGGTCATAGAAGGACTAGAAAATAGAATTATCCACTCTTTAAACATATCTAAAACTTATGATGAGTTTATACATAATATAAAATCTAAAAGATATACTATGTCTAGTATAAAAAGACTGCTACTTAATATTTTACTTAATATAAAAAAAGTGGATTTTGATGAGTTAAATAAAAATAATTTAAATTATGCTCATATATTAAGTATTTCTGACAAAGGAAAAATCTTACTTTCTGAAATATCTAAAAAATCTGATGTAAATATTTTAACAAGTATTAATAATAAAACATTACTTTCTCTAAATAATATTTGTAAAAAAAGTCTACAATTAGATATTTTAGCTACTAATATATATTATTCTCTTTTAAATAAAAAAATAAATAAAGACTATACTAACAAACTATAATTAGTATAGTCTTTATCTAATCTACTTTTAGTCTTCTTCCAATGTAGTGATACTTATTTACAGGATATAAGTTTATTACTTTTCCATTATTTCTAATTACAACATACAAACTATCTCCAATACTAACTTTATTATATAACGAAGAATCTACCTGTGCTATAATACCATCTTTTTGTAACACAAAATTATAATAGTAATGTATTTTATCTTGCAATACTGTCTCATCTACTTTTTTATTTTGAATACTTGTTACAAAAACATACCAATCATCTTTTTTTAGCCATTCGCTTTCTTCTTTATGATTTCTAGAAAACACACTAAATGATATACCAATTACAAACAAATCCATTATACCAAAAGTTATTAATGGCACTACACTTTTAGAATTAACAGATGCATATATTCCTACCGCAAAAATTCCCAATCCAATTATTACATAAAAAATAAGTAGTATTATATCTCTAATAGATTTTATTTTTCCATTTTTTATTATCATATCATCTGTTAAATCAATCATTAATATCATTTCCTTTCTTACCAATATATTGGTATTTTTCTACTGAGTATATTCTATATACTTCTTGCGATTTAGTAATATAATAATTGTATTTACTTTGATTTGGAATATTAAAATGTGTTTTTTCTTTTGACATAACTAAATAGTATTTATCTCCCATATTTACCTTTAAATAATGAGAATAATCTACAAGTGCCACTGTTTCAGTATTCTTAAATTTTAAATAATAAATAGTATCTCCTATTATATCTGTATCATTTACAATAAAATTTTTTTCTTCAACAATGTCTTCAACTATATTCCAATCATCTGATTTTTCATTAATAGACACCAAAGTTTTATATATCCTGTTAGGTATTAACACAGAGAAAAATAAAAAAATAACTATACTTAAAATTCTGGTAATAAATCTATATTCTTCTATATCAAAAGAATATAGATCATCAGGAAAAATATCTGAAAACACCCCAAATAAAAGAACTATGCTTCCTAATATAATAAATATAAAAATAGGAAAAATAAATTGTTTATTCAATTTAAATATATCTTTTTTTATATATTCATCACCAATTTTTTTCATAATCAACCACCTATATAATACTACTTGACAACAAAATTATATATTATTAAAGTATTTTTGTCTATATAAAACATAAAATCAAATAACAAAAAATAGTGTAAGTGTTATCCACACTTTACACTATTTTTATATTATTATATTAATTCTATAATAGCCATTTCAGCTCCATCGCCTTTTCTAGCTACTAATTTAACTATTCTTGTATATCCACCTTTTGCTTCATATTTAGGGGCTATTTCATTAAATAGTTTTTCAGTTAAATCAACTGTATTGCCATCAAAATCTTTTATTTTATTTAAAGTCTCAAACATTTTTCTTCTTGCTGCAAGTTTAGATGGTTTATCAACATTAACTTTTTCAGTTACTACTTCTCTAACTATAACTTCATATTTATTTCCATTCTTAGAAGTTTTAGTCTCTTTAACTTTTTTTCCATTTTTATCTAATTTAGCTCTTGAAATTTTCTTCTCTTTAACCTCAAAATTATCTTTCTCTTTTATAGCTAAATCAATAATACTGTCTGCCAAAGGCTTTATTTCTTTTGCCCTTGCTAATGTAGTTTCAACTTTACCATTTAAAATTAAAGATGTAACTAAATTATTTAGCATTAATTTTCTATGAGAAGTTGTTCTTGAAAGTTTTCTTGTTCCTGGCATCTCGTTTTTCCTCCTTTAATTAGTCTTCTTTATTTTTAAATTCTAGTCCTAATTCTTTTACCTTATTTATAACCTCATCTAGAGATTTTTTACCTAAATTTCTAACTTTAATCATATCTTGTTCAGACTTATTTACAATATCCGCAACAGTATGAATTCCAGCTCTTTTTAAACAATTATATGATCTTACTGAGAAGTCTAAATCCTCTATAGCAGTCTCTAAAAGTTTATCTTTCATAGAAAGTTCTTTTTGAGACATTATTGACATTGTTTTTGCTATTTCAGATAAATCTATAAATAACTCTAAATGTTCATTAAGTATTTTTGCAGCCATACTTAATGCTTGATAAGGCTCTATTACACCACTAGTCCAAATTTCCATTGTCAGACTATCAAAATCAGCATCTTGACCCACTCTAGTTTTTCCAACTTCAAAACTTACTTTTTTAACTGGTGTAAATATTGCATCAATTGGTAGAACATTAACACCTAGACCCTCAGTGTTAACTTTATCACTAGGCATATAGCCTCTACCTTTAACAGCTGTCATTTCAATGTTAAGTTCCGCTCCCTCATCAAGATAAGCTAAGTGTAAATCTTCATTCACTACACTCATTGATGGGTCTTCGCAAATAATATCACCGGCTTTAATTTCACATGGGCCTTTTGCTTTAATTGACAACTTTTTATCATCCATGTCGTCAGATTTTAAACATACTTGTTTTAAATTAAGTATTAAATCTGTAACATCCTCACTAACTCCTGGTATTGTAGAAAACTCATGAGTTATACCATCTATTTTTATAGTATTTATTGCATATCCAGGTAATGAAGAAAGTAATATTCTTCTAAGTGAATTACCAAGGGTTATTCCAAAACCTCTTTCTAAAGGTTTTACTTCAAACCTTGCATAATATGTGTCAACATCAACTTCAATACACTTAATTTCTGGTCTTTGCATTTCAATCATTTTATATCCTCCTTCTAATACGCTCTGATTACACGCATTATTATATTACTTTAAATGATTTTAACTAATTTTTAGAATATAACTCAACTATTAAGTTCTCTTGAACTTCTAAATCTACATCTTCTCTAACAGGCTTTCTTAAAACTTTAGCAGTCAAATTATCTTTATCAAATTCTAACCAAGATGGTATTGCTTTTAATTTATTTATTTCTAGTACTGATGCTACTGTTTTATTATCCTTTTTAGCCTCTCTAACTTTTATAACATCTCCCACTTTACAAATGTAAGATGGAATATTAACTTTCTTACCATTTACTTCAATCATTCCATATCCAACAAGTTGTCTAGCTTCTGCTCTGGAAGTACCTACGCCCATTCTATAAGCTATATTATCAAGTCTTAATTCTAATTGTTCAAAAAGAATATCAGAAGTTATACCTTCACGTCTAAAAGCTTCATCATAGTATTTTCTAAATTGAGATTCAGAAACTCTATAATATGTTTTTGCTCTTTGTTTTGCTCTAAGTTGAAGTCCATACTCAGATAATTTAGCTCTTGATTTACCATGTTGACCTGGAGCATAAGATCTTCTGTCAATAGCACATTTATTTGAATTACATCTTGTTCCTTTTAAGAAAAGTTTTGTACCTTCTCTTCTGCATTTTTTACATACTGCATCTGTATATCTTGCCATTTCTTATTTACACCCCCACTATACTCTTCTTCTCTTTGGTGGTCTACAACCATTATGTGGAATTGGAGTCACATCCTTAATCATGTTAATTTCCAATCCTGCTGCTTGAAGTGATCTTATCGCAGCTTCTCTTCCTGAACCTGGTCCTTTTACGAAAACTTCAACACTTTTTAAGCCATGTTCTTTTGCTGCCATAGCTGCTGCTTCTGCCGCTTGACCTGCTGCAAAAGGAGTATTCTTTCTTGAACCTTTAAATCCTAATCCACCAGCACTTGCCCATGATAATACATTACCTTGAGAATCAGTCATTGTAACTATTGTATTATTAAATGAAGATTGAATATGAGCTGCACCAGTTGATACATTCTTTTTTACTTTTTTCTTTGTTACTACTTTTTTCTTTGCTGCCATTTTTATACTCCTTTCTTACCAGCTATAGGTTTTGCTTTACCTTTTCTAGTTCTTGCATTTGTCTTTGTTCTTTGTCCACGAACAGGTAATCTTCTTTTATGTCTTTGACCTCTATAGCAATTTATTTCCATTAATCTTTTAATATTTAATGCAGTTTCTTTACGAAGATCTCCTTCAACAACATAATCTCTTTCAATTATTGCTCTTATTTTTGCTTCATCATCTTCTGTAAAGTCTTTCACTCTTTTTGTTGGTTCAATACCTGCTTCAGCAAGTATTTTCCTAGACGCAGAACGACCTATACCATATATTGCTGTTAGTCCAATTTCTGCTACTTTATTTTTTGGTAAATCTACTCCAACTATACGTGCCATTTAATTTTACACCCCCACATTAACCTTGTCTTTGCTTGTGCTTTGGATTTTCACAAATAACGCGAACAACGCCATTTCTTCTGATTACTTTGCACTTCTCACAAATTTTTTTTACAGATGGTCTTACTTTCATTTTAAATCCTCCTTAAAAGTTTTGTTAAATTTTATTAACAAAAGTAAGTTAATATATAATAAACATTAAATTAAAATAGAAAGATCAGGCTTTATCTTTCTACAGCCGCTTCAACTTAATGCTTATTTCATATAAAAATATATGTACTAGGATATTATTTTGCTCTCCAAGTAATTCGGCCTTTATTTAAATCATATGTTGATAATTCAAGTTTTACTTTATCACCTGGTAAAATTTTAATATAATGCATTCTAAGTTTACCAGAAATATGAGCAAGTACCTCATGACCATTTTCAAGTTTTACCTTAAAATTAGCATTTGGTAATGCTTCAGTAACTAGACCTTCAACCTCAATAACATCATCTTTTGCCATCTAGCATTCCTCCTATTACATATTACATAAGATGCTCTAATTTAATATCAGGGCATCAATTAACAATGTATATTATAGCAAATTTATGTTAAATTGTCAAGAAAAAATTGATAAAAATAAAAATGAATTGTATACTCAAATTAACGTATGCAATTCATTTTAAATTTATTTATTTATATAATAATCAACAATTTTTAAAAATTTAAGATCATTAATATTAAGTTGATTCATTATATTGTTTGTCTTTAACATACTATTTTGTAAAAGTTCAGAATTTGAATATTCCGTAGTTTGACATTTTTTTAATAAAAATATCTTTTAAAAGTCTTGAAATCAAGGCTTAAATTTTTGTCAAGTTT
>CALXJF010000016.1 GCA_944388575.1 uncultured Clostridia bacterium | reverse complement strand
AAAGATAAAGGTTATATAAATATTGAAATGGTATATAAAGAAAATAGTAAAGAAGTAGATATTAGAAAACTAATACCCTATTGAAGAAAAGTTTAAGGATAATAAATATAATATAAATAAATATAAAAATAATAATAAAGGGTATTGCAATTATGAACAACGAGATTATGAAAAAGAAGGCTTTGATTGGAATAGCTTATATGCAAATAATAATTTTACATCGTAGTAGTCGCTATAAAACAAAATAAAAGTGTAGGTTTTGTTAAAAGTAAAACCTATGCTTTTATTTTGGGATTTTGAAACCGAGTAGGTTTCAAAATGAGTCAAGAAAAAATATAAAATGTTTTTCTTGGCTCTCTTACCCATAAATTGCGTATAGCAAATTATGGGTAAGCATAAAAATATACTTGTTATATTTTTATGGAAAAACTAAAAATACAGTAAAGCTATTTTTAGTTTTTGGGGGTGCAGGAACTCCTGCCACACTGACACTTTTTAGCAATAGCGTAAAAAAGTGTTGTAGTGTGTTACAATACAAAGTAAAAATGCGAGGTGTGGAAGCAGTTAGTAAACTCATAGTAGCTACTATAATAATACCTTGCATTTTGCTTGTATTACCTCTTACGATAGCCAAGCTATCGCCCATTATACGAGCTGAAAAAATCGGCTAAAAATTTAGAAGGAGGTTTTAGAGATGAGTTTTGCGATTATTAGAAACACAAAATACAAAAGAGAAAATTTAAAAGGAATATACAGACACAACGAAAGAAGAAATAAAAATTATTCAAATGATAATATAGATAAGGAAAGAACATACTTGAATTACTCATTGAAAAGTCCTAAATACAGATATGACAAAGAATTTGATATGATGAGAGAAAAATATAATTTGAAAGGTCAAATAAAAACAGTTAGCAATATAGCTTGTGAATATATTATTACTTCTGATAAACAATTCTTTGAAGAAATAGGCGAAGAAGAAACAAAAAGATACTTCGAAACAGCATACAATTTTGTGGCTGAATATAAAAATTTAGGTGAACAATATATAATGTCTGCGAAAGTGCATATGGACGAGGAAACTCCACATATGCACTTAATTTTTCTACCTGTAGTTCATACACAAGATAAAAAAGGAAATAACATTGATAAACTAGCTTGTAGCGAATTTTGGAAAGAAAAAGATAGTTATAGGAGATTACAAGATGCTTTTTATCAATATATGACTTCACACAGTTTTGAATTAGAAAGAGGTGTACCAAAAGAAGAAACAGAAAGAGAACATATTGATATAAAAGAATATAAAGAAATAACTAATTTTGACAAGACAAAAGAAAAACTACAAAATATGAAATTAGAATTACCAGATGTTCCAAATATTACTGATATTAATATAAATAGATTATCAAAGAAAAGAGATGAAAAGATTTTAGAAGATATTATAAAACCAAAAGATGATTTAATAAACGAATTATATCAAAATAATTTATTAATGCACCAACAATTATTAAGACAAGCTAAAATGGTAGAAGAAGCAGAAAAGTATCAAAAAGAGAGAAACAAGATTATGGCTGACAATATAGATTTGCATAAGCAAGTAGATAATATAAAGGCTGAATATAAACAAAAAGAAGATAATTTGGAATGGAAATACGAATATAGAATTAATAAATTAGAAAAAGAAAATGGCTATTTGCATAAGGTTATAGACAAATTTAGAGAAACTATCCATAAATTTATAGAATGGATCTGTGTAAACTTTGATATGGGTACAGGAGATACTTTAATTAGGGATTTTGAAAGAGAAACAAGAACTTATTTAGATGCAGAAGAACAAATTAAGCGAGAAGAAAGAGAAAAAGATTTAGAAATGGAAAGATAAGGAACAAACTTATGGGTTTGCTCCTTATTATTTCATATGTTTTAAAGCAAATTCACAAGCTGAAACAACAAAGCCATTGAAAGAATATTCTTTTTTATCTAGCCCTTTGTTAGCTTTTTCTACAATATCAATAATTTGAGAATTTATTTCAACTGGAAATCTAATACTCTTATAAATATTTGCTTCTGTAGATTTTTTCATCACAAACTTTTCCATAAATATAACCTATTTTCATATTATTTTTATATCTATTGAAATTATACTTAAAATATGGTATATAAAATATAACTGAAAAACAGTTATAAAATAACAAGAAGTGATATAGATGTGGAGTGATTATTTTTTTTACTTAATGGGATTGCCAGAAAAGGAAAGAAATGCCCAAATTATAATGCTTATAGCATTTGGGATATGTATGATTTGTGTAGGTATATTAGCAGAATATATAAAAAGTTTGTACTCAAAAAGAAAAAAGTCAAATTTGATACCAAAAGTATGTTGTAAAAAAATATAAAATATGGTATATTAAAATCGAAAAATGAGAAATGGAGAATAATTAATAGTAATGATATGAAAGATTTAAATAAAGTTGAAATTCATAATATATTCCAAAAGATAAAGAGTGGAGAAAAAACAGCGATAGAAGAACTATATGTCAAATATCAAAAGTTAGTTATAAACATTTCATTTATTATAGTAAAAGATAAAAATATAGCTGAAGAAATATCTCAAATGATTTTTCTAAAAATTTTACAAAGTCCTATTGAAAATATACCAAATAATAATGAATTAAGTTGGCTATATACTATAACCAAAAATCAAACGATAGATTATTTAAGAAAACAACATAACGATATTGACATAGATACAATATATGATATTCCTGACAAGGACAATAAAATAAACGAAATAATTGATAGAAATACTTATAATAAAATGATAGATGGTTTAGAAAAAAAAGAGAAGGAAATTGTTTCATTAAAAGTTCTTACAAATTTTACTTTTAAAGAAATTGGACTTATATTAGGTATGCCAACAGCAACAGTACAATGGAAATATTATAAATCCGTACATACATTAAAAATATTATTAAGTAACTTATCTATGTTTATTATAACTTCATTATTATATATAAAAAGTAAAACTAAAATTGAAGAAAAATCATCAAAAACAGATATAACGAATAATACAAAGCAAAATGGGCATCAAACAATTGATTCTATAGCACCATCTTCAATAGATGGATTTGCTACTGAAAGTACAACTGCAACAATTCAATAAATAAGATTGAAATGAGCTTGCTTAGTGTTTCTGCTATATTTCTAATATTAACAATAATTTTTGGAATTATTTTGGTAAAAAACCAACAAAAACGACATCATAAATCGTCTAAATAATAGAGGGAGTTAATTTTATCTATGAAAATATTAAAAAAATAGGAAAAGTTTTAACGGCTGGTTTTATAGCTTTAAAAGCATTAGTTGTAAAAGCATATGCAGTAAATGTACAAATGGAAACAGTATGTGATTATGGGGTTTTTGAACCTGTTAGAGAAACTTCGACTTCACAGAATATTGCTTTAACAATAATAGTACCAGTAATAATGCTAATTGGATTAATAGTATTTTTAATAAAAAGCACAGGCAGTATTTTGAAAAAAACAATTATAAGTATAGGAGTTGTTTTAGCTTATATACTAATTAGAATATTAATAAAAAATGTTTTTTAATAAGGTGGAATAATAATGTTAAAAAAGATATATAAATTAGGCGAATTAACTTTAATGAAAAATTATAAAGAACAAGAAAGAGAAAAACATACATTAATTGATTTATTCTGGGAATGTACTTTAACTTGTAATGCTAAATGTAAGCATTGTGGAAGTAGTGCTGAAAAGAAAAAATATGATGGAGAATTGACAACAGAGGAAATTAAATCAGCTTTTAAACAAATAGCAAATGATATGGATGCAAGTAAAATATTAATAAATGTTACAGGTGGAGAACCTTTGGTTAGACAAGATTTGTGCGAAGTAATGGAATATGCAACAAATGAGCTAGGTTTTCATTGGGGAATGACTACAAATGGTATTTTATTAAATGATGAAAATATCCAGAAATTAAGAAAGGCTAATATGGAAACAATTTCTATAAGTATTGATGGATTAGAGAAAACGCACAATACATTTAGAGGAGTTCCTGGTTCATATAAGATAATAACTAATAATATAAAGAAATTAAAAGAGGCAGATTTTGTAAAACATCTTCAAGTTACTACAGTATTTCATAAAGAAAATATAAATCAATTAGATGAACTATACAATGTAATGTTAGATTTAGGGTTGGACTCGTGGAGATTGGTTTCAATGGATCCAATAGGTAGAGCGAATGAAAATAATGATTTATTGCTTAATGGAAAAGAAATAAGACAATTACTTGATTTTATTAAATCAAAGAAAAATGATAAAAGACTAGAACTTACATATGGTTGCCCTGGATTTTTAGGATTAGATTATGAGAAGGAAGTTAGAAAACATTATTTTTATTGTAGAACTGGAATAAATGTTGCAAGTATTTTATATAATGGTGATTTATTTGTTTGCCCTAACGTACCTAGAATAAAAAGATTCATACAAGGAAATATCAGAACAGATAATTTTAAAGATGTATGGGATAACAAGTATAAAGAGTTTAGAAATAAAGACAGAACAAAATGTGAAGAATGTGGCAAATGTGAACAATGGGAATATTGTTTAGGTGGAGCTTTTCACACTTGGAATTTTATTGATAATGAGCAAAATAAGTGTACTTATAATATGATTAATGAGATGTAGGAGGTATTTATGAAATTAGTTGAAAGAATAAAAAAAGGTTTAATAGGACTAGGTGCATTTTTATTAACAATACCAACAAAAGTATTTGCAGTAGATTATATGGCTATAACCCCTATGTATGGAATACCTGATCCAGAACCAGTAAAAAATAATTTCATTAATAGTGTATGGAATGTTTGTAGAATATTTATTATACCAATAGCCTTATTAATAGGGATAATAATATATTTGAAAAAAAGCAAAAGTAGTAAGAAAAGAAAAATTATTACAGTATTAATTACAATAGGTATTTTTGCAATTTTATATTTTGTAATTAATTATATAATAAATAATGTAATATAAGGAAGAACATATGAAAAAGTTTATTTCAAAAGTAAAAAAAGTGATAGTTGCAATAGTTTTAGCAATTATATCTTTTCCAAATAAAATTTTCGCAGCTATAAATCCAAGTGCATTAGATATACAAGATTTATATGGACCGCCACCAGTTTCATTATATGGTGTTGCTAGACCAAGTACAGTAACTATAATTTGGAGAATAGCAAGAACTTTTATAATTCCTATAGCATTATTGATAGGACTGATAATTTATTTTAAGAAGAGTAAAAGTAGTAAAAAGAAGAAAATATTAGTAACAATAGGAATTATTGCTATAACTGCAATATTATACTTTGTAATTAATAAAATTATATACGAATTAGCCTAAAATGTATATTATAAAAAGGATTTTGAGATATTTATTTTCAAAATCCTTTAATGATTATTTATTTTTCAAAATCCATTCATAAACTTCATTTTCAGTAAGTTTGCCTTTTTTCATATCATTAATTTTTTCTTTAGCCTGTTTTTTCCAATTTTCAAAATCTTGAGTAAGTTTCTGATTTTCTTTATTTTTTCTAACTAGCATAAATTTTTGTTGATATGTTCATACGTATTACAAGAATGTTACATTAACATTTCAAGAATGTTAAAAAATAATAAAATAAAGATAGTATATATAAAAAAATAAGATAATATGATATAATTTGATTAAAATATTGGTGTATATAGGAGGAACAATATGGAATTAAAAAGACCTAGCATGTTTACAATACTTATAACTCTTGGAGTTGTTTTAGTATTATTTGCTATTGTTATGATTATTGTTACTACAGTTTCAAAGGATTCTGGTAGTACAAGCTTAAGTATGGATAAGATTGCTTCTATTTCGGGTGAAGAAAACGTAGTAATTGATAGTGATGGTAATAGAATAAATTCGAGTAAAGGAATTTTATCTCAAAAAAGTGTTGATGGATTTATTTTTGATAGCTTTGATGTTTCAACTAACGATGGAATAAGTACATTAACTTTTGAAATATATAATCCTAATTCAGAAGATAAAAAATTAGGAGAATATGAATTAAAGATTTTAGATCAGTATAGTAATATTATAGGTAGAATAACAGATAATGCAGAGACAATAGAAGGACTTAGTAGAAAACAAGTATCTTTGCAAATAAAAGGAGATATAGCAAATCTGACAGATATACAAATAAGTAAGATTGTGTACAAACAAATATAGAGAGGATTGTTATGATGAATATGGATAAAAAGAATAAAATTATTTTAATAGTTATTATCGTTATTATAGCATTAATATTATTAATAGGTGGAATATATTTTGTTACAGTTTTAGTTACTAGAAATAATATTCAAACTACAGGGGAAGATTTATATAATAAAACATTATATGTAAGTGCGACGCTTCCTGATATATCTGGAAATGAGAATGTTTCTAAGGATGAGTTTGGAAAGAAAACTAATATTAGTGAAGATGTAAAAAAAGATAAAAAATGGATGAATTTAGATTTTACGGATTTTAATGTTTATAGCATGAATTCTAAAACTAGTGTAATTTCATTTAAGATATCTAATAATAATAATATGATTATTGAAAGTAGTAAATTTCAATTCCAATTAAAAGATAATTCAGGAAACATAGTATCAATAATAGATTTTGATGAAGTTGTATTACCAAGTACAGGAGTAATTGACGTTACAGTGGATATAACTGGTGATATTACAAATGTAAAGGATATTGTTATTGATGATATTAATTATACTATGACATTGCAAGAGGTGAAATAATATGAAGAAAAAACTAGGAATAAGTATAATAGTAGGAGTAATGATTCTATCTTGTATATTAGGCGTGGTTTCAATTGCATATACTACTTTTAATAATGTATATGCTGCAGATACAAGAGAAGATTTTTCTTTTGCTAAGGAAAATGGAAAAGTAAAAACATATGAATTTCCTTTAGAAGAAAATTTTGGATTTAATATGATTTTACCAGATGGAGTTTCTAAAAAGGATGTTAAATTTTCTGAAAAAAATAATGCTGATTTATTAGAAGTAAAAACAGGTAGTGATGGAGTGCAATCAGTAACAGGTATCAAGCTTGGAAGAGGTACACTAGTAGCTACTATTACAGTAGATGGTAAAGAGTATGAGGCAACTACTTCGTTTCAAGTGGTTGAAAGAGATTTTAGTTTCCCAGTAGTTAATAAAGTGGTAAAACAATATGTTGGGAAAGATGCTTTTGTAGTAGGGGAAGAGACAAAATTTAAAATGAATTTACCATCAGGATACACATTAGATGATGTTGAATTTTACGAAGAAGGTAATCAAGGATTACTTGAAATAAATGATATAGATAAGAGTGTAATAGCTAAAAAGGAAGGAACAGGTGTATTATTTGCACATATAAAAGATACAAATACTTATGCAAGTGTTAATTTTGAAGTAGTATCGGACGAAAAATCAAGTAATTCGTCTAAAGAGAATAATAACAATTCTACCAATAACAATTCAAATACTACAACAAATAATAATAATACCTCATCTAGTAAGACAAATTGTTCTATAAAATTTCAACAAGAGCAACGTATAGTTACCTATACTGGAAAATCTATGAGAATATATGAATCTCCAGTGACTTCTGGAATAAAGTCTGGTAGTGTTGAGTGGTCATCAAGCGATACATCTATAGCTGATGTTGCGTCAAATGGAAAAAACAATCAAGCAGAAGTAGTTATAAAAAAGGCTGGAAAGGTTACAATAACAGCTTCTTATCCTACTGGTGGAGTTTCAGCAACTAAAGAGATTATAATTCATTCCGATGATTTAGAAGTAATAGATAGTTCTAAAAATGATGAGATTACAGATACTACAGTAACTTTAAATGTTGGAGATACTTTAAATATTTCTATGAGAGAAGAAGGACAAGATATAGATAATGGAAGTGTTAAGTATACTTCAACTAATGGTAAAGTGTGTTCAATAGATGAAAATGGTAATATTAAAGCTCTTGCAAAAGGTACTACAACAATAAAAGGTATGCTTGCTGAAAATAATAAATCAAATGGTCAAATAAGAATTCAAGTATCAGGAGATCAAGAAGAGGCAATGCAAAAGGGAACTTTTTCATTTCCTATAGATCCAGAAACTAATAAAATAAAAGAGTATAAAGGAAAGTATGCCTTTGTTGTTGGTGAATCTTATACTTTTGATATGGTAAAACCAGAAGGTGCTGAAGATTATCCAGTGGATTTTTCATGTAGCAAAAAAGATATTATGGAAGTTAATGAAGATGGTTCTATTAGATTTGTTGGAACTGGATCTGGTACATTAACTGCTAAGATTAAAATTGGAAATAAGACAAAAACTGCAAAGACTAAATTTGAAGTAGTTGCTACAATGGCAGAGAAAGAGCAAGCTGGAGGAACAGAGGTACAATATATTAACATTTCTTTTGATCAAGAAAGTATGGTAATAGAAGAGGGAAATTCATTTACTTTAAAACCAACAATAGATACTAATATTCCAAAGAAAGATTACGAATTAGTGTGGTCTGCTTCACAAGAAGGATATGTTGAAATAAATAAAAATGGTAGAGTGACACCTTTAAAGCCAGGAAAAGTAGATGTTACAGTTAGCGTTAAGGATAGGGAAGATGCGACAGCAACAATTACATTAGATATACAAGAAGATGTTACATTAGTTGCTTCATTAAAATTTATTTCAGACATACCAAAAAAATCTAATACATATTTATTAACAACAAATGAGCCTTATACAATGGAATTTTCTGTTTTACCAACAGATGCATCTTTATCTGATTATACTATCGAAGTTGAAGATACAGAAAACTTTATTGTTGATGGAAAAAATGTTATAGCTTTAACACCTGGAGTGAAAACTAAGCTTACTGCTCGTGCTTTAGATTCTGGTGGTAAAAGTACAACAATTAATATAGAGAGTGTTATTTCTGATTCAGAACTTGCAAGTTTACAGTCTATTCTTGAAAATAATGAAATAACAGTAAAAATTGGTGAGACTCTTAGATTTAGAAATGTAGAAAATGTTTCTAAAAGAGCTACAGTCACAAGAAGTGGAAGTAGTTTTATATTAGATTATGATGAAGATTTAGTTACAATTACAGGGAAAAAACTTGGAGACGGAAAGATTACAGTTAAATTTAATGATCAAAAAGTAGAAATACCAGTTAAAGTAGTTCAAGATACGCAAGAAGAGGAGATTACTAATCCAGTTAAAGAGATAGTATTTCCAGTAGATCCAAATACTGCTCAAACTGTAGATTATGTTAATGATAGTCCGTTGCAGGTTGGGACATATTATAATGTAGGAGTTTCTGTTCTTCCAGAAAGTGTTACAAACAAAGATGTAGTCTTTTCAGTTAGTGATACTGACGCGTATACAGTTACTTCTGAAGGAAGTATTGTTGCTAATGAACCTAATAAAACTGCTACTTTAACAGTTACATCAGTATCTAATCCTGAGGTCTCAAGTAGTATAAGAATTGCATCAACAGATGCTGAGATAGCAAGTATAAGTTTTGCAAAGGATCGTTATGAGTTAAATACAGAACATGATTGGGGATTTAATTTAATTATTAATTTAACAAGTGGAAGATCGTTTAATCCGGTTACAGAACCAGATATAGTAAATAATACTGAATATCAAAGATTATTAAGACAGATTGTTATAACTAGTAGTAATGAGTCTTTAGTAAAGATAATTAATAATGGTGCATCTGTTGTAAAAGGAGTAAATGGTTCTGGTACTCTTACTGCGTATGTGGCAAATAATCCTAGTATTAGGTGTTCTGTAGGATTTGATTCTATAGGTATAGATGAAGATGAACAAATAAGAGAGGTAAAGTTTGCTAAATCAACTTATAATATATCTACTTCAGATGGAGGAGTACAATTTTATCCAATTATTAAACTTACTAGTGGAAAAACATTAGATCCATCTAAGGATTGGGATCAACCTAATGGAGTTGCTACAACTCAAGAATATAAAAATTATTTATCTCAGTTAAAGTTAGTTAATGTATCTGGAGTAAAATCTGGCACATATGCTACCGAACAGCTTGTAGTTATTGTTAATAGTAATAATCAATTAGCGATTGAAGCAAGATATGCTGGTGAATGTGAGCTAGGAATTGCATTAAAGTCTGATAATAAAGTAATTGCTAAAACTAAATTAGTAATCACAGATGAAACAGTATCATCTGGTAGTGGTGTTACTGGAGTGGTAGAAGAGATCGATCATGCAACTACAACAACAAATAGAAATCTTAATATTACTAATGTACAATTTGATAAAAATAGCTATAAATTGACTGGTAATTTTAGTTATGGTTTTCAACCTATAATAAGATTATCTGATGGAACTGAATTAAGTCAAAATAGTGAGGATCAAGATACATATAAATATTACATTGGATTGACAGATTTTTATTTAGTAAATGACTCTAGTACAAGTACAATTGATTTTGGTGTAGTACAAATATTAAATGATGAAGCTCCTAAAGCATTGGTTCCATTAAAAAATGGAAAAGTTATATTAGCTGTAGGTTCTAAATCAACAGGTATGACTTATGATACTGTGCCTGTAACTGTCGAACTACAATAAGAATATAATAAAAAATGTCGTTGATTTTTACAATTTGTAAATACAACGACATTTTTTTGAAATTGTTTAGTTAACTGCAACAATACTTGAAAAATTATTTGCTATTTTTCCTTATCGGTTGTTATTTTAGATTTTATATCAGATAATGTTAAATTACTAGCGTTTTTCTTTACATATTAAAGATATCGTGGTATAATTTAGTAAAATCGGAGGACTGATTTATAATGAGGAAAAATCATTTAGTATTGTTTTTATCACTACTATTTGTTTTTATGTATATAAGTATAAATAATGTTGTTTTGGCTGAAGAGATGGATCAAAATGTGGAAACAGGAACGGATACTGAAATTAGTGAGAATAAACAATTGGCATTAAAGAGTATAAATGAATGTAAAGAAGAAATAAGACAGGAAATATCAAAGATAGATACAAAACTAAGTAAAATAAAAGAAAAGGATGAGTATAAAAATTATCCTGCAATAAGATTAAATATAGATACCCCAATTTTTGGTTTGGTATCTGTTTGTAATCAAAAACTTAAGATTACAAGTGAGGTATCAGCTGCTGATGTTGCTAGAGGTTATTCTATAAAAGATATTATAAAAACAAATAGCCTTAAAGTTCCAAGTTTTTCAGTTGGTTCAATTGTAGTTATAACTAGAGATATAAAATTTGATGAGAATATAACTTTAAGTGATGCAAATACTTGTATTTTAAAACTCATGCAGTATTTTGAACAGGTTGAATCTGTAAATGAATTCTTAGATAAGCAAATTATAAAAATATATTCTGAGTATATTCCAAAAGAAAAGCAAGAAAAGATTTCTGATTTAAAGTCTAGACTTACTAATATTAAAAATGGGATGAAAGAATTAGATAAGAATTTAACAAAAATTAATTTATCAAGAATAGATAATGAAAAATATATTGAATATCAAAAAATATATATAGATATTAATAATAAAATATATAATTATCAAGAAATATTAGAAAATGTATTGATTGATGATGATACTTTAACAGAATATGAAAAAAATGTTGTAAATTTAGAAGCAATTAATCTACAGTTAAAGCAAAGTGTAAATGAGTTAAACACTAATATGGTTAATAATCTTGATTTTGAAACTATTTTTGCAAATTTAAGAAATGATATACAACAAAGAAGAGATAACGTGGCAAAATATATAAATGAAGCTAGTATTAAACAAGAAATAAAAAATGTTGAAAATGTAGATGAAAATATAGAAAACACAGAAGAGTTAAATAATGAGAATAATAATATAGAACAAGCTACTGCTACTGAAGAGATTAAAGTATATGATGTTACAGATACCCAATTGATTGATACTTTAAATAGTAGTTTAAGCTCCTTGGATGAGAAGATAAAAGAAAATTTAGGAGAAACTATTTTAAATAGAATTAAAGGGGTAGAGTATACATCAGATATTAATGAGGAAGTAGTGAATAAAGAAGAAGTAACAAATATTGTGACAAAAGAACTTTCTGATGATGAGATAGATAAACTATTAGAAGAACTATATAATTTATATAAAGAATTTTTATCAATAGAAAATAAGTTTTATTTAGATAATATTAATATGCTTATTAAAGATACTACAAATAAAATATCAAGCTTGTCAAAATACACTGATTATAGTAGTATTTCTGATATAAAATATATCTATTTAGAACTGCCAGACTTACTTGAGAAAGATGTTTCTTTATATAATTTAGATTTGGTGATTGAAATAAGTAGTTTCACTAATAATATAAAGAATAGATTAAATAGAATTATAGAAGTTAATAAAATTATTACTAAAGAATATAATGAGAAAATTACTGAAGATTTAAAAAATAGTAGTAGAAATAATTAAAAGGAGTATGGCTTTAATGTTTAACAATATTACTAAACAAGATTTATTAAAGGTAGAAAAGCCAGCTAGATATGTTGGTGGTGAATATAACCAAGTTATAAAAAATAAAGATGATGTAAAATGTAGATTTGCGTTTTGTTTCCCTGATATATATGATATAGGCATGTCAAATTTAGGTATGAAAATATTATATAATGTATTAAATAAAAGAGCAGATACATGGTGTGAGCGTGTTTTTGCACCATGGACTGATTTTGAGGCAACAATGAGAACAAAAAGTGTAAAACTATATGCTTTAGAATCAAAAGATAGTATAGATAAATTTGATATTGTAGCGTTTACTTTACAGTACGAGATGAGTTATACAAATGTATTAAATATGTTAGATTTAGGAGGTATCCCTATACTTTCAAAAGATAGAGGAGAGAATGATCCTTTTGTTTTTGCGGGAGGACCATGTGCTTGTAATCCTTATACGATGTCAAAGTTTATTGATATGATTATGCTTGGTGAGGGTGAAGAGCTAATTGATCTGGTTACACAAAAATATATTGAGTGGAAAGAAAAAAAGTTACCTAAAATAGAATATTTAAAGAGTATTAAGGACATAAAAGGTGTATATATACCAGTATTGCATAAAAAAAATGATAAAATAGAAAAAGTTGTCATTAAAGATATGAATAAAGTGTCTTATCCAACAGATACAGTTGTTCCTAGTACAGATATTATTCAAAATAGAATATCATTAGAAGTATTTCGTGGTTGTACAAGAGGTTGTAGATTTTGCCAAGCAGGATATATATATAGACCTGTTAGAGAAAAAAGCGTAGATACTTTATTATCTCAGGCTAAAGAATCTATTGAAAAAACTGGTCAGGATGAAATCTCTTTATGTTCTTTAAGTACAATAGATTATAGCGATTTTAATAAATTAGCCGAGGGACTTATTAAGCTTGGTAAAGACAAAAGGGTTGGAATATCACTCCCTTCTATAAGAATTGATGCGATAGACGTAAATATACTAAAACAAATTCAAGAAGTAAGAAAGAGTTCTTTAACTTTTGCACCAGAAGCTGGTTCTCAAAGGTTAAGAGATGTAATAAACAAAAATATAACAAAAGAGGATATATTAAGGGGCTGTAAATTAGCTTTTGAAAATGGTTGGTCTAATATTAAATTATATTTTATGATAGGACTTCCAACAGAGACATATCATGATTTAGAAGAAATAGTTAGTCTAGCTAATAGTATAGTTGAGTTATATTATTCATTACCAAGAGAAAAAAGAAGTGGAAAATGCAATGTTACTGTATCAACTTCTACATTTGTACCAAAACCTCATACACCATTTCAGTGGTTTGGACAAAATACAATAGATAAAATAGAACTAAAACAACAATTTTTAAAAGAAAAATTAACTAATAAATGTATAAAATATAATTGGCATAATCCATCAATTAGTAGACTTGAAGCTGTTATATCTCGTGGAGATGAAAAAATTTGCGATTTGGTATATGAAGCATTTAAAGCAGGTGCTAAGTTTGATAGTTGGGAAGAAAAGTTAAATTTAGATGCTTGGAAAAAGGCTTTTGAAAAAACTGGTATTGATCCAAAAGATTATGCAAATAAAGAGTATAATTTAGATGATGAATTTGTATGGGACAATATAATGCATGGAGTTACTAAGGAATTTTTAAAAAGAGAATATACTAAGGCTTTAGAAGAAACAACTACTTTAAAGTGTTCTTTAAAATGTGCTGGTTGTGGCGTAAATCAAATTTCTAGCTGTAAGTTCTTAAGTAAAAAGTAGAATATATTAAAAAAATATATTGTAAAGATAGGTGAATACTTTGAATAAAAAAGAAAATAAATTTAAAAATATATCTATTAATAATAGAGACATAGGATTTAAGTATGAAATAAAAGAAAAAATAGAGTGTGGACTTGAACTAAAAGGTACGGAGGTTAAGTCTATACGTGAGGGGAAAGCTAACTTAAAAGATTCTTTTGCCTTAATAAGAAATAATGAAGTTATCTTAAAAAATATGTATATTGCTCCATATGAAATGGGAAATATCAATAATGTTGAATCAACTAGAAATAGAAAATTATTACTTCATAAAAATGAAATTTTAAAACTTTTAAATTATACTAAACAAGGTGGATATACCTTGGTTCCAAGTAAAATTTACACATCTCGGTAGATGGGTAAAGCTCGAGTTATGTCTTTGTGTAGGAAAGAAGTTGTACGATAAAAGACAAGCTTTAAAAGATAAGGAAGATAAAAAAAAGATAAATTTATTTAAGAAATAAAAATAAACCTCAATAATGTATTAAATATCAATTATTGAGGTTTTAATAATATTGATTAAAAAAACGCTTGTTAAAGCTATTTTTCAATAGTTAATTTTTTATTTAATATTTTTTTATTAAGTTATATAAAAACAAATATTACAAATGAATAACAAATTTTCTACAAATACTAGCGATAGAGTCTTTAGGTGAGTTACGTAGCATTTTTACAGCAGCAACTCTGTTTTCAACTTTATGAGGTAAATATCTTGTATTTTCTAAATTTTCTGATGTACTATACATAGTGATTCAACTCCTTTTTTGATGTGTGGTTATTTCAATTATATCAGTTGAATCACTTTTTGTATATATTTTGTTTCACATCTATTGTAACATAACAAAATTAATATGAAAAATTAGTTGTAATAATGTACAAATTTTAACAGATATAGTATAATTTGATTGGTAGAGGGGTGTTGATAAATATATTTATTAATATTAGTAGTTCTGCTTGTATTGTTAGTTTTTAGTGCTAATGAAAAGAATACTTTGTCTAATAATAATTGTACTAATATATATTTTAAGTTATAATTATTCAATAGATAATGAGTAAATCTAACTTAAAATTATTTTTTAAGAACGAGTATCGTTAGTATTTTGCGAATGATTTTCTTTTTCATATTCATTAGCTGTAGCAGTCATAAAAATAGATTTTGAGTAATTACTTGAAGTAAATTTCCAAGAAAATCCTGTTCTACTACACTTAAATTTTTAGCTAAAGTAATGGAAATTAAAGCACCAAGAAGTACTACATTGTTACCTATATTATCACAATTGTTACACATATTGTTAAACATTTTTCTTTACTTTGGAACTACTGTTCCACTTATACTAAGTAAATGTTGTTTACAGTTGGAAGGTAGACAAATATCAGTTGTAAATGAAGTATAAATATTTCTGACAATAACTTGAATTCCATTTTGTATTAGTACAGTAAACATATTGTTTGTTATAAACACAACATTTATTATATAACAATCTTGAAGAGAAACTGTTTGCGATGGGCTTGTTATTAATATATTTTTTTTCTCAGTATTTTTGCAACAGCCATTAATTAATGTATCTTCAACAGTTAGATTAACATTATATGTATCCATTAAATAACCTCCTTTACATTCTACAACATACTACAGTATCTCCACAGTCTATTACAGTAGCACCTATAAATACTCTTAAGTTACCTGCACTTGTTGGAAGATCAAATATTTTATAATTTCCACTTGGAATATTAAAAATCATGTTTGGTATTTGATCTGGATTTGATATTTGTACTGTAGCACTATTTGTGTTATTAGAAATAAATGTAAGTGAATATCCAAAACTTAGAGGTATTACACTATTTACAGCGACATTTGTATAAACATTATCTATACTACTTGCAATTCCATTTATACATTTTCTTTGTCTTACAGTTAATGTGTAACATATTCTGTCCATTAAAATCACCTCGTTACATTTATTATATGACTTATTAAAAAGTTTTGTTAACTTAATAAATATTATAATTTTTAAATCATTGTATTTTTAAATAATTTTTGATATAATTACATAATAAAAGGTAGGTATTAATATGTTTAAATGTGGATATATAACAGTTGTTGGTAAGCCTAATGCGGGTAAATCAACTCTTGTAAATAAATTAGTTGGATTTAAAGTAGCAATAACTACTCCAAAACCTCAAACAACAAGATATAATATAAAAGGAATAATAACTAATAAAAATTCTCAGATGATTTTTATAGATACTCCGGGAGTTCATATACCAAAGCATAAAATGGGAGAATATATGATGAAAGGCGTTGAAGCAGCTATAGCATCTGTAGATGTTATTATATATTTGGTGGATGCTTCAAGACCTACTATTGATATAGCTAATGAAAATATAATGAAGAATATTGTAAATTCGAAATCCAAAGTAATTTTAGCAATAAATAAGATAGATAAAATTGAAAAAGGAAAAATTTTAAAGATAATAAAAGTATATGACGATTTTTTTAAATCTATAGGTGGTAATTTTAAGGAGATAATCCCTATTTCTGTTTTTAAAAATGATGGAATAGATTTACTTATAAAAGAAATAGAAGAATATTTACCTGAGGGTGAAAGAATATATTCAGAAGAAGATATTACAGATATGACAGAAAGAGAGTTAACAGAAGAAATTATAAGAGAAAAGGCTCTTAATTTATTGGATGAAGAAATACCGCATGGTATAAAAGTCGAAGTTCAAAAATTTAAAAAAAGGAAAAATAGAGAAAAGCAAGCTATTTATGATATAGATGTAGATATCATTTGTGAAAAAAATTCTCATAAAGGGATAATAATTGGAAAAGATGGTAATATGTTAAAGAAGATTGGAAGTTTAGCAAGAGCAGATATAGAGTCTATGTTAGAAGATAAAGTTAATTTAAAAATTTGGGTTAAAGTTAGAGAAAATTGGCAACAAAATGAAAATTATATTAAAAATATAAGAAGCAAATTTTGATATAATTTGACATTATTTTTCGTATATAGCATTTAAAAATACATAAAATAATATTAGTAGGTGAGTATTATGTATGAAAAAATAGCTTGGGATCATTTTTATAAAACTGGAAATGTTGAAAGTTTTATTGAATATAAAAAATTAATGGAAATAAATAATAATATGCAAAATGTACTAAAGGAAAAAGGTGACGTTTTTAGTGAACTTGATAAAAGTGAAAGGAATAGTAATAAAGGAAACAACATATAAAGAAAATGATAAAATAATAACTTTATTAACGGATGACTTAGGAAAAATAGCATGTATTGCTAGAGGAGCAAAAAAAACAAATAGTCCAATTCTTGCAAATGCTCAATATTTAGTGTATAGCGAATTTGTATTATATAAAAGTAGAAATTTTTATTATGTAAATAATGCTGAAGTCATCAATACTTTTTATAATTTAAGAGTTGATCTTGATAAGTTAACTCCTATATTTGATTTAACAAGAATGTTAAATGCTATTACAGATGAAAATCAAGATACTGATAAAATTTTAAAGCTATTTTTAAATACTATATATGTTATTGATAAATATGATAAAGATGTAAATGTTTTAATATCTACATTTAAAATAAAATTATTTCAAATACTTGGATTTGCTCCAAGAGTTAATATGTGTTCAAATTGCCAGAATGATTTAGAAAATAATGAGATATATTATGATTATGTTAGTAATAACTTTTATTGTAAAAAATGTACAAGTTTAGATAAGAGAAGATATATCAAAATCTCAAAATCAACTTTAATTGCTATTAGATATGTACTTGCAGTTGATATAAAAAAGATATTTTCTTTTGAACTTAAAGAAACGTCAGATTTTAAACTATTTGGACAAGTATTTGCTGATGCTATGACAAGTAGTATATAATAATATAATTAAAGGGGGATATATGAAGAAAAAAGTTATAATAGTAATATTAATTATTTGTGCAATTATTGTAAGTGTTTGTTTAGGAATAATATTAGTTAATTTAAATAATGAAGTTGAAAACAAAAATGAAGAAACTATGCAAGACGATAATATAGTTGAAGAGGAAAGTTCACAGCTTTTAGATGAAGAAGGAGAAGAAGTGGCATTAGATAGTAAAGTTGGAAATGAAATATTGTCTAAAATTCTAATACCAAATATATATTCTAAAAAATTATATGATGAGCTAGATGCAAATGGTTTAAGTAATGATTTCAAAATAATGTATACTTTTTCTTTGATGACTACTTATCAAGAATATTCTAGTTATTTAAGAGAGGGTGAAGATTATATTGGGAGTTATATTACAAAAAAGGATTTACAAGAGGTAGCTAGTACAATCTTTGAAGATGCTACTAATTTAAAACATAAAGCTGTTTTTGAAGATGATACATATAATACTGAGACGGAAAACTATGTTATTGTAGCTAGAGGGTATGCTGGAAGTAATTTTGACTATATAGTTGAGGTACCTTATGAAATTAAAGAATATAGTGATAAAGCTACAGTTAGATCATATAGATTATATATTCATAGAGAATATGATATAGGAAACGAAGATACTCTTCCAGAAGAGAAGATTTATTCAGATTCCAATATGAAGAATTTACTTATGAATATCTCAGATGAAGAAATGCTTGATGAAGTAAATACACAGCAATCTCTATTAAAAAGTAATATAGATTCAGGAAGTATAGATAGTAATTCTTTAGAAATTAGTACATGGACATTAGTAAAAAAAGAAGGAAAGTATTTAATTTCAGATTATAGTTTAGAAAAATAGAGTGTTTTATGGTTCAAAGATCTATAATAAATAGCATAATTTGAATAAGAATTTGCTTATTAAATTTTGCAATAGTATTTATTATAGATCTTGATTTTAATCACTAATATAATCATTTATGATATCTATAGCTATTTTAGTGGCATTATATTTTTTGAATATTTTACTATATTTGTTAATATTTTTCGAGTAATCTTCATATTTTATTTTTTTGAAAAAATTTTTATTATTTTTAAAACGTAAGTATTTTCCTAATTTTTTTCTCTGAATAATTTTTGCAACTAATAATTGTTCGTTTTGTTGTGGTATACACACTTGATAAGTACCTAAGTATATACTTTCGTATACACTATTTAGACCTGCATGATTTACAAATATACGGCTTTTTTTTAAAATTTTTAATTGATTTATATTTCTACTAGAAATAATGTTATCATAATTTTGATAATTTTTAAATAATTTTCCAGCTGATATTACAATATTTGAGTTTGAATTCTTATACATATCCACAAATTTAGATAATATGAATTCCTTTTCAGTAAATATCGTTCCAAGGGATATATATATGTCTACTACATTAAACTTCTCTATGTTGATATCTTTAGCTGAAACTTTTAGTCTATCTTTAATAGTCGTTCCTATAAAATAAAAGTTACTTGGAAAAGTTATTCTTAATGGTTGAAATTCGGGTGGGGTAAAGACTAGTGTTTTGTCTGTTTCATTTATAAATAAATCCATAATATTTAATTTTGGAAGTTTAAACTCTTTTCTAAAGTCACGTTCAGATTTTATTAAATTGAGTAAGGAACCTCCTTTTTTTATAAAAAGAGGTATGTCGTATATAAACATTCCTTTTAAAAAATATATATACCAATTAAATGCTAAAGTTGTTACAAAACATACTGATTTTATATTAAGTTTATATGATATAAGTTTTCCAAATGAACACATAGAATCATATATGATGAGGTCTGGACTGATTTTTTGTATTTCATTTATTAACAACTTATATAGTTTTCTATTTAAACACATTAAGTTTTTTGCTAAATTATAAAAATTGGAAGTTTTTTCATCTAAATGGTAATCGTCAAAATTTATTGGGTATTCGATAAATTTTGCATTTAAAGACAAGATAAAATCTTTATATTTTTTTGAAGAGAATACAATAATATTATATTTTTTTGACATTTTTTTTATTATTGGATATACGGCATTTATGTGTCCTTGAGCAGGAGTAGAAAAAAATATAATTGTTTTCAAAATAATCACCTAATGTTATTTATAACATAATTTAAAATTACTGTAAATATAAATAAGCTAAAATTAATACTTTAGTGTCAAATTGACATAATTAAATCACTGTGATATAATTTGTCTACAGTAAATTGTTTAAGCAATTAAAATTTTAATTGTTTTTAGTTATTAAATAAAAGGAGTTGATCAATTTGAAAGTACTATTAACAGGTGTAACAGGTTTTTTAGGTCAGTATGTTGCTAAAAGATTACTAAGTGAAGGACATAAAGTAATAGGAGTTAGTCGACATAGAAAAGAAATAGATATCATTAATGATATTGAATTTCATAATCTTGATCTAATAGACATAGAGCAATTAATAAAATGTTCAAATGGAGTAGATTGTATAATACATACTGCAGCTTTATCTACAGTATGGGGAAAAGAAGAAGACTTTATGCTCAATAATGTTATAGCAACAAGAAATATAATACAAGTGTGTAAACATAATAAAATACAAAGATGTATACATATTTCTTCACCAAGTGTATATACTAATTCTAAAGATAGGTTTGGTATTAAAGAGGAGGATTGTCCAAGTGTAAATGATTTTACATATTATATAAAGACTAAGTTATTAGCTGAACAAGAGATTATAAAAAGTACGTTTTCTTCTGATACAAAGTTTATTATTTTACGTCCAAGAGGAATTTTTGGAATAGGAGATACAAGTATTATCCCACGGCTGATAAACGTTAATAAAAAAATAGGTATTCCATACATCAATAAAGGAAAAAGTATAATTGATATTACTCATGTTACAAATGTAGTAGAGGCTGTAATGTTAAGTTTAAAGTATGACTTGGGTGATAATAAGTATGAGATCTTTAATATTACTAACGATCAAAGTGTAAATGTTGACTATCTATTAAATTTATTGTTTGGCTTAATAGATGAAAAACCAAGGTACATACATGTTAATTTTAAATTTATGTATACAGTTGCATATATACTTGAAAGTGTACATAAACTTTTAAATATATATAAAGAGCCAATTTTAACAAGATATACTGTATGTACTATAGGTAATTCGCAAACATTAGATATAACTAAGGCAAAGAATAAATTACATTATAAGCCTATTATTACATTAGAAAAGGGGATAGAAGAATATGCTAAGTGGTATAAACAATTCAATAGAAATAGTTAAGGTGTATAAATGTGGATACTGTATAAATGACTTAGGATTACTGTATAAAGAATATAAATATGGTAGTAAATTTAAGTTTTTTGCTAATTGCATTTTAATTAAACATAAAGAACATGGGCTTATTTTAGTTGATACTGGATATGGAGAGTCTATTAAGAGTTTAAATCTTGTTAAAATAGTGTATAATAAATTAAACTACGCTGTGATTAATAAGGAAGATACTATTACTTATCAATTGAAAAAAGATGGCATAGAGCCTGAAGAAATTAATTACGTTTTTTTAACGCATTTTCATCCAGACCATATAGGAGAAATAAAGAAATTTAAAAAGGCTAAATTCATTACATCTTTTACATTATTTAAAAAATCTTTAAATAATCTTTTAGTGTGTAAAGAAGATATTCCTAAAGATTTTTTGCAAAGATTAATAGATATAGATAAAATGCAAGTAATAAATACGAAGTATTTTAATAGAGTGGTTGATATCTTTGGAGATAAAAACATATTAGCTGTAGAGCTTAGTGGTCATGTAAAAGGTCAAATAGGGCTTATTATTCCATCTAATAAGATTATATTTGTAGCAGATGCATGTTGGCTTAGAGCTGAAATTTTAAGCAAATTAACACTAAGAATTGCTCCTAAGGTTATTCATCAAGATATAAAAAAGTATTTATCTACTCAACAAAAAATAAAAAACTTTTTAAAAGAGCAGCGTGAATATTGTTTAATATGTAGTCATGATAATGTATAGTATGGAGGTATAAATTATGTTTGAAAAATTACGGATTTTGTTCTATTATGTGATTTTTAAATATTTTCATAGATTTAATTCAAGAAGATGTTTAGAAAAATATCAAAATAAGAAGCTAAAACATTTAATAAAAAAAGTATCTATTAAGTCAAAATTTTATAATAAGTCAAAAATAGAGAAGTTTCAAAATATTCCTATTATAGATAAAAAAGAATTTATGGAGAATTTTAATATAATAAATACCGTTAATATGAAATTAGATGAAGCATTTAATGTAAGTATTAAAGGTGAGATATCAAGAAACTTTAAACCTAAAGTTGGTAAATATACTGTAGGATTATCTTCTGGAACTTCAGGACATAGGGGTGTGTTTATAGTTAGTGATAAAGAAAGATGTATGTGGACAGGTGCTATACTTGCTAGATGTCTATATTCTTCTATTTTTCATAAGTATAAGATTGCGATGTTCCTAAGAGCAGATAGTAATTTGTATCAAACAATAGGTTCTAAGAATATTAGTTTTAAATATTTTGATATGTATAATAATATAAATGAAAATATATTAAAATTAAATGAATTCAATCCAGATATATTAGTATCACCGCCACAGGTTTTATTACAACTTGTTAAATCATCTTCTGTAAATATATCTCCTAGGAAAATTATATCGGTAGCAGAAATTTTAGAGGATAGTGATAGAGAAAAGATAGAGAGATGTTTTGGATTAAGAGTAGATCAGATATATCAATGTACAGAGGGGTTCTTAGCATATACCTGTTCAGCCGGAAATTTACACATCAATGAAGATATTATAAAACTAGAAAAGCAATATATAGATAAAGAAAACAAAAGATTTATTCCTATCATTACAGATATGTGTAGAACATCTCAACCAATTATAAGGTATAGATTAAATGATATATTGGTAGAGGATAATCAAAAATGTAGTTGTGGTTCTTTTTTTTGTAAAATAAAAAAAATTGAGGGGCGACAAGATGATATATTTATTTTTGAAAATAATCTAAATAAAGAAGTAGAAGTTTATCCAGATTATATAAGAAGATGTATACTTTTGGCTGATGATGTTGAGCAGTATAGAGTTGAACAGGTGGAAAAAAATCGCATAAAAATATATATTGTTTCCAAAAACTTTAATCAATCAAAAGAAGATATTATACAAGCTTTTACAAAACTCTCTAAGGATCTTTCTTTTAAAATGCCTAAAATAGAGTTTAAAGATTATAATTTTGACGGCTCTACTAAATTGATTAGAGTAAGAAGAATGTTTTAAAATTTAAGGAGTGTAATTATGAGAAGATTAAAAATTTTAGGAATAGAATATAATTTACCACAAAAAACTGAGATATTTGGTGATCAGACAAGGTATCGGATCTCAGGTCAAGAAACACAAATGTCTTTAGCAGTTGGTGCAATAAAAAAAGTATTTGCAAGTACAAATCTTTCTATTTCTGACATCGATTTGATTATATCGTGTTGTGCAGTTCCTTACCAGTTAATCCCTAATATGTCTTCATTAGTTTATGAGCAATTTGATGATTTTAGAGGTATACCGTGTATAGATATTAACACTACCTGTACTAGTTATATTTCAGCACTAGATATTGTTTCATATTTTTTAGATGCAAATAGATACAATAAAGTATTGATAATTGCATCAGATGTTCCTTCTAAAGCTTTAGACAATTTAAGTAAAGAAACATATGAACTTTTTAGTGATTGTGCAGTTGCAACTATTGTTGAAGCTACTAATGAGGACAAAGGTGTTATATATTCGTTACAAAAAACGTTTCCTAAAGGAGCACATGACACTGAGATTTTAGGCGGTGCTGCAGGACTAACAGTTCATGAGCTATGTGATGAAAATAGAAGAAAATATTTTTTTAGAATGAATGGAATAAATGCAATAAAATTGATATTACAAGAACTTCCAGCAGTTTATAAAGAGATGTGTAATAATTGTAATGATATTGATTATGTAGTTCCGCATCAAGCAAGCAGAATATTAGATATAGTTATGAAACGTTCTAATATAAAAAAGCCATATATTAATATTGTAAAAAATTATGGTAATATGGTATCTGCTTCTATTCCTTTTGCTTTAAAAAAGGCTTTAGACGAAAGAAAAATAATAAGTGGAGAAAATGTACTTTTGATGGGCACAGCGGCTGGTTTGATTATAAATGGCTTGGTGTTAAAACTATAATTAGTTCATAGATTTATTATAATCTAAAGTGACAATAAATAAAGGTTATCAAATATGAATGTATTGGTATCCTTTATTTTTTATATCTTAAAATGCAGTTTAAATAGTGTATATTTTTGTTTTTAAAATATTTACTGATTTTTGTTTTTAAAATATTTACTGATTTATTGAATATTATAGGGCTTTATGATATAATTATGCACGGTGAAAGATATGAGAATTTCAAGACAAAAAGGCACAAAAGATATTTTTGGTGAAGATATAAAGATATGGCAATATATAGAAAAAAATATAAGAGAGATATGCTCTGCGTATTGTATAGAAGAAATAAGGACACCTGTGTTTGAGGCAACTGAACTATATGCACGTGGAGTTGGAGATGATACAGATATAGTTAATAAAGAAATGTATACTTTTTTAGATAAAGGTGGAAGAAGTATTACTTTAAGGCCTGAACTTACAGCAGGAGTAGTAAGAGCATATATAGAAAATGGTATGTCCTCTCTAACAAGTCCAGTAAAACTTTGGTATGAAGCTAACATGTATAGATATGAAAAGATGCAAAAAGGAAGATATAGAGAGTTTGCTCAATTTGGAATAGAATTTTTTGGTAGTAAGTCATATTTAGCCGATATAGAAGTTATGATGTTAGCATATGATTTATTTAAAAGACTTAATTTATTAGATGATATAACTTTGAATATAAATTCAATTGGTTGCTCTACTTGTAGAGCAAAGTATATAGAAAAATTAAAGGAATATGTAAAACCTAATCTGTCTAAAATGTGTGATACTTGTAAGGTTAGATATGAAAAAAATCCTTTAAGGATGCTTGATTGTAAAGAGGAAAATTGTAAACATGTATTACAAGAAGCACCTATGATTACAGATTTTTTATGTGAGGAATGTAGTATAGATTTTGAAAATGTAAAATCGACTTTAGAAGAATTAAACATAAAATATATTGTAGATAAAAAAATTGTAAGAGGATTAGATTATTATAATAAAACGGTTTTTGAGTTCATTTCAAACAACTTTAATTTTGCAGTATGTGCAGGTGGAAGATATGATAAATTAATTGAAACTTTAGGAGGAATTTCTACTCCAGCGGTTGGATTTGGGCTTGGAATGGATAGGTTAGTCCTTATATTAAAGGAAAAATTAGTAAATAAATTAGAAAAAAATGTTGATGTATATTTTGTAGTATTAGAAAAAAAAGCATATACAGTTTGTAGAAATATTGTGTCTAGTTTAAGAGATAATAATATAGCTACTGATATTGATATATGTAATAGAAGTTTTAATGCGCAATTAAAATATGCTAATAGAATAAACGCTAAATATATTTGTATTGTTGGGGAAGAAGAACTAAATAATAATACATGTATATTAAAAAATATGCAAGATGGAAAACAAAGAAAAATTAACTTATTATCAGAAGATATTTTAAAAGAAATTGTTATTAACGAATAGGAGAATTTAAATGAAAAATGAAAAATTAAATTTGAAAGATAGAGTAACTATAAAGGAGACTTATAATACATTTGAAAACTTAGATCAAAAAAATGTGATTGTTTGTGGCTGGGTAAGAAACTTACGTTCTTCAAAATCTATAGCTTTTATAGAATTAAATGATGGTAGTTTTTTTAAATCTGCTCAAATAGTTATAGAAGAAAGTAGTCTTAATAATTATAAGGATATAGAAAGTTTAAATATTGGTTCTAGTATAATTGTAGAAGGCACTTTAAAAGTTACTAAAGAAGCTAAACAACCCTTTGAAATATTAGCTAAAAAAGTAGATATTTCTGGTGTTTCTACACCAGAATATCCATTACAAAATAAAAGACATTCTATGGAATTTTTAAGAGAAGTAGCACATTTAAGACCTAGAACAAACACATTTTTTGCTGTTTTTAGAGTTAGATCAATAATAGCTCATGCAATACATGAATTCTTTTATAATAAAGGATTTATTTATGTTCATACTCCAATTATAACTTCTTCAGATTGTGAAGGAGCAGGAGAGATGTTTAGAGTTACTACTCTTGATGATTTAAGAGAAGCTCCTTCAAAAGATTTCTTTGGTAAAAAGACAGGATTAACTGTATCTGGACAATTATCAGCAGAATGTATGGCTATGGCTTTTTCTAACGTGTATACTTTTGGACCTACTTTTAGGGCTGAAAATTCACATACGACTAGACATGCAGCAGAGTTTTGGATGGTAGAACCTGAAATGGCTTTTTGCGATTTAGAAGGAGATATGGCTATTGCAGAAGAATTGATTAAATACATTATTTCAACAGTTCTTAAAGAGGCTAAAGAGGAAATCGAATTTTTTAATAAATTTATTGATAAAGATTTAAAATCAAGACTTGATAGTATTGTATCTTCTGATTTTGTAAGAATAACATATACTGAAGCTGTAGATATATTAATGAAACATAATGATAAGTTTGAGTATAAGGTTGAGTGGGGAACAGATTTACAGACAGAACATGAAAGATATTTAACAGAGATTATATATAAAAAGCCTGTATTTGTTACAGATTATCCAAAAGATATAAAAGCTTTTTATATGAAACAAAACAATGATAATAAAACTGTAAGAGCCGTTGATTTATTAGTTCCTGGAATTGGAGAAATTTTAGGTGGCTCACAAAGAGAAGAAAATCTTGATAAATTAAGAAATAGAATGAAAGAATTAGGATTAAATGAAGAAGAGTATTCTTGGTATTTAGATACAAGAAAATTTGGAACTTGTATTCATTCTGGTTTTGGTATAGGTTTTGAAAGATTAGTTATGTATCTTACTGGAATGCAAAATATAAGAGATGTAATACCATTTCCAAGAACACCTGGGAATTGTCTTTATTAATAGATTGAAAGGAGAGTTATATGCACGTATATAGAACACATAAGTGTAACGAATTAAGAGTAGAAAACGTTGGCCAAAAAGTTAAATTATCTGGCTTTGTAAAAACTATAAGAGACTTGGGAGCTATGATATTTATAGATTTAAGAGATCACTATGGTATTACACAACTTGTAGTTACAGATTTAAACTTAATTTCAAAGATCCATAAGATAAATGTTGAATCAACAATTTGTGTTAAAGGTGAAGTTTTAAAGAGAGATAAGGAAACGGTTAATGAAAATATAGAGACTGGAGAAATTGAAGTAAAAATTGAAAGTATTGAAGTTTTAGGAAAGGCTAAAAATATTTTGCCTTTTCAAGTAGAAGATAGTCAAAAGGTTAAAGAAGACTTAAGACTAGAATATAGATTTTTAGATTTAAGAAATGAAGAAATACATAAAAAAATAGTTTTTAGATCTAATGTATTAAAATTTTTAAGAGATAAAATGACAGATCTTGGATTTGTTGAAATACAAACTCCAATTCTTACTAGTTCATCACCTGAAGGAGCAAGAGATTTTTTAGTGCCAAGTAGACTACATAAGGGAGAGTTTTATGCTTTACCACAAGCTCCACAACAGTTTAAACAATTACTGATGATTTCAGGTTTTGATAAATATTATCAAATAGCACCTTGTTTTAGAGATGAAGACCCAAGAGCTGACAGATCGCCAGGGGAATTCTATCAACTCGATTTTGAGATGTCTTTTGCTGATCAAGAAGATGTTTTAGCTATTTTAGAGGAAATAGCAGTTTCTACATTTAGTCATTTTACAAATTTTGAGGTAACTAAGGCTCCTTTTGTAAGGATACCATATAAAGAGGCAATGGATAAATATGGTACAGATAAACCAGATTTAAGAAATCCATTAATATTACAAGATGTTACTGAAATATTTGAAAATTCAGATTTTAGAGCTTTTAAAGGAAAGACAATAAAGGCAATAAAAATAAATTCTAAGGATGTTTCAAGAAGATTTTTTGACTCTATGGTTGATTTTGCTATATCTAACTTAGGATTAAAAGGTCTTGCTTGGATAAGATTAGATAATGATAAAAATCTTACAGGAACTATTTCTAAATTTGTAACAAGTGAAATGTTAGATAGTTTAAAAGCTAAGCTAGATTTTAAAGAAGAGGAAGCTATATTTTTTATAGCCGATGAGTATTTAAAAGCTTGTAGTAATGCAGGTGATATACGTATTGAACTTGGAAATAGACTAGATTTACTTGAAAAGAATGTTTATAGATTTTGTTTTGTTAATGATTTTCCTATGTATGAATTAAATGATGATGGAAAAATTGAATTTAACCACAATCCATTTTCTATGCCTGTTGGAGGAATGGATAGTTTAGAAAATAAAAATCCACTTGACATTATTGCCTATCAATTTGATATGGTGTGTAATGGTTATGAACTAGCATCTGGAGCTGTAAGAAATCATGACACAGATATAATGATAAAAGCTTTTGAAATTGCTGGTTATACAGAAGAAGATGTAAAAAGAAGATTTGGATCATTATTTAATGCTTTTTCATATGGAGCACCACCTCATGCAGGTGCGGCACCAGGAATTGATAGAATGATTATGTTGCTTTTAGAAGAGAATAATATACGTGAGGTAATAGCTTTTCCAAAGAATAGTAAAGCAAGAGATGTTCTTATGAAAGCACCATCTGTCGTATCAGATGAACAATTAAGAGACGTTCATATAAAAGTAATTCAAGAAGAAAAATAATTAGAAAAATATAGTTAAATATTGTACAGAAGAAAAGAGGAGAATATATGAAAATATCTATACTTGGAGTGGGGGCTTATGGAATAGCACTTGCTAAAGTATTTTATAACAACGATAATAAGGTTTCTATGTGGGCAAAATATAAAGAAGAAGCTGATACGATTTTGTTATATAGAGAGAACAAGAGAGTGTTGCCCCGGAGTAAGAATTCCTAAAAATATCGAGATAACAAGTAATATAAAACAATGTATTGATAAAGCAAAGATTGTTGTTTTAGCAGTTCCTACTAATGCGGTAAGGGAAGTAGCAAGAGAACTATCTCTTTATTTACAAGAAGATCAGGTCATTTGTTTAGTTTCTAAGGGAATAGAGAAGTCTAGTAATAAACTACTGAGTGAAGTAGTTTTTGAAGAGACTTCGTCAGAAAATATTTGTATGTTATCAGGTCCTTCTTTTGCTATAGAGCTTGCTAAAGGAAGTGAAGCGGGCCTAGTTGTTGCTTCTAAATCACAAGTAGCTAACATGGCAGTTAAAGTCTGTTTAGAAAATGAGAACATAGTAGTCAAAACGTTAAATGATATAATTGGTGTACAAGTTTGTGCAGCGGCTAAAAATGTATTTGCAATACTTGTAGGGATGGTTGATAGTATAAATAAAAATGAATCCTTTAGAGCGTCAATACTTACTTGTGTATTAAATGACTTGAGAATTATAGTAGAAGTTTTAGGTGGAAAGGCTCATACTATTTTTTCATATGCTGGAGTAGGAGATTTACTTTTAACTTGTATGAGTTTAAAAAGTAGGAATTATACTTTAGGCCATTACATTGGTAAAGGAATGGATTTAGACCAAGCTTTAAATGAAATGAAGTTATCAACTGTTGAAGGGTTATATACTTTAGATTCACTCTTAAAATTATTAGAAGAAAAACAAATAAAAATAAAATCATTGGAATTTCTATATAATTCATTATATAGAAATGAAAGAATAGAAAATATTTTAAGATATATTAAATATTAAAAGATGGAGTTACAATGGAAGAAAACGAGTTAATTTTAAAGGAAATTAAGGAATATGCTATTAATAATCATGTACCTATATTACAAGATGTTTCATTAGATTTAATTTTACTAGTATTAAAATTAAAGAGACCTAATAAAATACTTGAAATAGGAACTGCAATAGGATATTCTGCAATAAATTTTTCTAAATATTTGGCTGGAGAAGATGCAACAATTTTGTCTATTGAAAAAAGTGAAGAAATGTATCATAAAGCTATTCAAAATATAGAAAAGTTAAACTTAAGTAATAAGATTAAGGTAGAGCATGCAGATGCTGTGGATTACCTGGGACAACTAGATGAAAATAAATGTAAATATGATGTTATATTTATTGATGCAGCTAAAGGGCAGTATCTAGTTTTCTTAGAAAATGCGATGCGTCTTATAAAAAAAGGCGGAGTGATAATTGCAGATAATGTGTATTTTAAAGGAAGAGTTTTATCACGGATATAATGAACATAGACATAGAACAGCTACTAATAGATTAAGAGAATATATTAAAAGAGTAAGTGAAGACGATACTTTAGATACGACTATTTTTAATATTGGAGATGGAGTAGCAATTAGTATAAAAAAATAATTAAATTAACATAAATGTTGTCACTCATAAATATTTATGTTATAATATAAATATAATGTAAAGGAGGAATAAAAATGTATTGTAGGAATTGTGGCAGAAAAATTGAAGATGATAGAGAGCTATGTGAAGAATGTGAAGCTAAATTAAAAACAGAAACAGTTAATAATGATGCTCAAAAAGTTGAGGTTGTTGAAGAAGTAGTAAATAATAATCCTATTAATGATAATTCTTCAACAAATACCAATAGTGCAAATACAACAAGTAATAACGGTGCTAGAGTGACAACTGAACAAAAATCTAAATTAGCAGCTGGTTTATTTGGTATATTTCTAGGCACTTTTGGGGTACATAATTTTTATTTGGGATTTACAGGAAAAGCAGTGGCTCAATTATTAATTACTGTGCTTAGTTGTGGCTTTTTATCTCCAGTTTCTGGTATTTGGGGATTAATTGAGGGAATATTAATTCTTAGTGGAGATCAAAAGAAAGATGCATCAGGAGTACCTTTAAAAGATTAATATGAAAAATAGAATAGTTAGTATAGCTATTTTAATTGGTATATTTGGTCTATATTATATATTTTATATATATGGAATAAATATACCTTGTTTTTTTAAATCCACATTTAATATTTCTTGTCCTGCTTGTGGTTTTACTAGAGCTTTTAGATGCATTTTTGAATTTAGATTTATAGAAACTTTTACATATAATATATTAGCAATACCTATATTTATAATAGTTATAATTTCAATAGTTATGCTTGTATATGATTTTATTTTCAATAAGGATACATTTGTAAAAAGTATAAGCAAGTTTGTAACTAATTATTATATTTTAATACTAGTTGCACTTGTTATTAGTTTTTTATATAATAATTTTTCGTGATTTATTATTTATAAAAAAGTAAATAAATAATTCTGTTGACAATTATACATAAAAGTTTTATAATAAATTTATTAAAATATTTATATTTATTATAATATAATAAATGAAATTATTAAAAAAAAGATAAGGAGAGATTTCTTTATGTATAATTATAATCGGGAAGATATTGTTTTTGATGATAAAAAAACAAGAATATGAGGAGTTTAGTTTAAATGGTAAAAATTTAGAATTTAAAGAATTCGATAAAACTACTATGTTATAAATAATAGGTTATAGTAATTGTAATTTATGATATAATTGTTTAATAATACTTTAAGGTGTATAAAAAAACAAGAAATAAGTCTATGTGGATTTATTTCTTGTTTTTTTATATTATATAATAAATTAAGTAAAAAATGCAAATAAAGACAATAGTTTCTTTAAAGTACTTTCATCTTTATTATATAGTACTGGCATATTAGTATTAGTGTTATTAGTGAATATTAAATAATTCTCAGAAAGTTTTAGAAGTTTGCAGTTAATATCTTTTCCTTTTTCTGTAATTTGTATTATAGTAAATTTATCGTTAGTAGGAATTACTATAATTTGTTTTTTATCTATATTACAGATAAACATGTTTTCAATTCTTGTACTTGCAAACTCAGTAAATTTAGTTTTTATTTTAGTAAATATTCTTTCTATATAATTTATATCAGACTGGGCAGAGGGATTATTAAGTAAGTATCCAAGACTGTCCAATCTTATAGTATTAGAATTGTTTTTTAGATCTTTTGATTTTTGATTTAAATTATCTACTTTTACTAGTTGGACAAAACTTTCATCAATAGTAACAGCCACAAGAGCGGAGTTAATACTTCCAAGTTCAATCCCTTCAATTTTCCTAAATCCCATATTCTTGTATATTTTTACATACTTATCACTAGAGAAAATTTCATTTACTAAACTGTATTTTATTTTTTCGATTAAATTGCTTGCAGTATTTTCAAATGTATTTAAAATTTTATGAGCAATAACCTCATAGGTTTTATTTTCTACAATTTCATTAGGAATTATTAATAATTCATTTAATTTTTTTAGTTTAATTGCATATTCTATATTTGAATATTTTAACTCATTTTCAAACAATGTATCAATTAAAATATCTTGTATTTTTACTATATTATTTTGTATGAGTTCTTCAAGTTCATTTATTTTTTCAGATAAACTTGATTCTATATCTTCAAATTCATAATCGTCATTTTCATCTTTATGTTCAATTAGAGGCTCAAGAGAATTCCTAATTACCATTTTTATTTTATCTTGTTCTTTTAATAATTTATTTTTTTCATCTTCTTTTAGAATATTTTTCTTAATGTTTAAATAATTATCATCTAACATTTTATTTAAAAATACCAGTTTGTTATAATTTGAGTATTTTCTACTTGTTTCATCAAGTATACTAAGAAAAGTAGAAGAATCTTTAAATTTTGTTTTAGAAAAGAATTTTTTTAAATATTTTCTTGGGTTAGTAAATAGATTTATATAGAAATCTTCTTCTGAAATGTTTAAAATATAGCATAATTGGCTAAGTAATTTTCCTTCAAGAAAATAAATATCATTATCACTTGTAATTTTATTTCCTAAAAAATCATTTTCATATGATCTATATGTTGGCATAAGTTCAAGAGTTGCGGGAAGAGTATATAATAATCTGCATACTAGATTTGATATAATGGCTCTATTTATTCCAAAATCATTATGAATTATTTTATAGCTAGATTTAGATATTGCGGCTACAGAATAGCCAATAGAGTAGATATCTCTTGAAATCTCTATAGTAGTTAATGCGTAAAGGATTCTTAAATATATTGATTCAATATTGTTAATATCTTTTATATATAATTCTTTTTTTATTGCATCATAATATCCACTTTTGTAATCTACTACAATTTCATTTCCAAATATAACTATATCAATATTATTATATAATCTTTTTTCTAACAATTTTTCTTGACGTTTATTAATATATCCAAAAGAAAGAAGTTTATCAAATATTTGGTAAATTATATTCATGAAATTGTCATCTAAGTTACATTTTTCTTTTAATTTATCTAAATAGTTCATTATATTTTATCCTCCGTACAAATTGATATATTTATCATATTATATTTTACACTAAACATAAAAAATATACAATACATTTTAAAAGAATTTTAAAAAGTTACTAGATAATGGTTTTTAAAATAAAAAAAGCTAAAACGTATCTGCTGTAATGGTTTTGTAATGAAAATTTAAT
>CALXJF010000015.1 GCA_944388575.1 uncultured Clostridia bacterium | reverse complement strand
ATATTTATATTTCTATATTCATTTTTTACTATTACAGTAAACTTCAAAAACAGTAAGTTTTTCATATCCAAACTTACTGTTTTTGTTAATATTATATTGCAAAATTTTTATATTAAATTTATATAACTATATCATCTTTTTATTTTATATACTACTTTTATTTAAATTTATAGAATATTCTAATTGAATTAAGTATTGTTATTAATGCTACACCTACATCAGCAAATATTGCAAACCACATTGAAGTCATACCTAAACTACTTAATATTAAAAATAATACTTTTATTGCTATAGCAAATATTATATTTTCTTTTACTATATTTCTCGTTCTTCTAGCTATTTTTACCGCATCTATTAATTTAGATGGTTCATCACTCATAATTACAACATCAGAAGTTTCTATCGCAATATCAGAACCTTTTCCCATAGAAATCCCAACATCTGCCATTGCTAAAACTGGCGAATCATTTATACCATCACCTAAATATGCTATTTTATTTTCTTTTTCCTCTTTTTTTATTTTCTCAAAAATATTAGCCTTATCTTCTGGTAACAATTCAGAATAAACTTCTTTTATTCCTAAACTTTCTCCTATACTTTTAGCAACTTTTGAGCTATCTCCAGTAAGCATTATACATCTTTTTATTCCAATATTATTTAAACTACTAATTAAATCTTTTATATCTTCTTTTAAAACATCTGATAATATAACACAACCTTCACATTTATTATTTATAGCTAAATAACATACAGTTCCAATATCAATTACCTTATCTACTGCTATATTATTTTCTTCCATTAATATGTAATTACCAGTTAAGATATCTTGACCTTCTATCTTTACTTTTAAACCTTTTCCTGCAATTTCTTCATGAGATAATATCTTACTTGTATCTATATTCTTTCCATAATAGTTTAAAATTGATTTTGCTATATAATGATTAGAATAATATTCACACAAAGCTATTTTTTCTATTATTTCTTGTTCTGACATATTACCAAAAGAAATTATTTTAGTTACTTCAAATACACCTTTAGTCAAAGTACCTGTTTTATCAAAAATCACAGTTTTTATACTTGCTAAATTATCTAAATAATTACTCCCCTTTATTAATATACCTTTTTTAGAAGTAGTTCCTATTCCTACAAAAAATCCAAGAGGTACTGAAATTACCAAAGCACATGGACAAGATATTACCAAAAATGTAAAAGCTCTATGTAAAGATTCTACATAACTAATACTGATAAATAAAGGCATAAGAGCAATTAATATTGCTATTATTGTTACAATAGGAGTATATATTTTTGCAAATCTAGTAATAAATTTCTCTGTATTTGATTTTTTACTATTTGCATTTTCAATCATTTCAATTATTCTAGATACAGTAGAATTTTCAAATGTTTTTGTAACTTCTAGCTCAATTAAAGAACCAATATTTACAGAACCTGATAAAACTTCTTGTTCCTTGTTTAAAGATACTGGTTTACTTTCACCTGTTAAAGCAGACATATCTAATTGTGCACTATCACTTAACAATTTACCATCAACTGGAATTTTTTCACCAGTTTTTATAACTACTATATCTTTTATTTTTAATTCTTCTGGTTTTATATCATAAATAACACCTTCACGTTTTACACTTGCTGATGTAGCTCTAATATCAATTGTTTCTGATATTTTCTTTTTAGAATTTTCAACAGCTTTATCTTGAAGCAGCTCTCCAATTTTATAAAATAAAATAACTGCAACAGCCTCTGTATATTCACCTATTGCAAAAGCTCCAAAAGTCGCTAACATCATTAAAAAGTTCTCGTCAAACATATCTTTTTTAAATAATCTTTTAAAAGCATTAAATACAATTTCATATCCAATAAGTGCATAACTTAAAATATAACCGATTAAAGATATAATTTCATTTAAATTACTAATATAAATTGAAAAAGCAAATATAACTATCCCAATAATAGTTAAAATCATATCTAATTTATTATTTTTATCATCATTCTTTTTATCATGTTCATGACCATTGCAACATTCACTCATTTCTTTCCTCCTTTATATGATCTATTACAACATTTAATATTTTTTCTATATGTTCATCATCTAACGAATAATATACCTCTTTTCCTTCTTTTCTATACTTTATAAGTCTTGCTTGTTTTAATGTCTTTAACTGATGTGATACAGCAGATTGACTCATATTAACCTTTTGAGATATATGCCTTACACACATTTCTTGGTTTATCATGCTGTATAATATTTTTATTCTAGAACTATCAGAAAATACTTTAAAAGTATCTGCCAGTTCAATTATCATATCATCCGTTGGTATAACAATATTATTATTACATTTATCATTACACATTATATTCACCCCTTTTATAATATATGAATAATTGTTCATATATTCATATAATATTATAAAAATAATTAAAAGTCAATACTTATATAATTTTTTTTACTTACTTTAAATAATATAAAAAAATAGATGAAATTTTACTTCCACCTATTTCATTTCATGTACCTATTAAATTATTATATAAAACTAACAACTTTACTTTTTTATATTTAATCTTTTTATAGCCTCTTTTTTTACATAATTATTAAATGCATACTGGACTATATTATGATAAACTTCTTCTATATACTTTGAATTTTCAAGTAAAGCCAATTGAAAACGTAAATCTTTTATTTTAGACTTTTCAATTAAAAATTCATCTGATACTTTAGCAGATCTAAGTAATTTATATTGAAGTTCATATTCACTTAAATTAAAGCAACTATATATTTTTTCTTGAATATCCTCTCTTAAGAGAGATAAATCTACGTTATCATAACAAAAAAGTATATTAACTATATGTACTATACTTACTGCAGAGCTTTCAATAGCAATATCAAAAATCATATTCACTAAATTGCTGTTTATATACTCAAGTCCAAAAATTATATTACACATATCATAAAAAAATAACAATCCTTTTCCAAAAAATAAGTCTTCTACAATTTTACGATCCGCAAAATGATTTAGGAATTTAAAATCATAATCTACTCCTCTTGTACCTTGTATAAAATCAATAAAAAACTCCTTTGGAATCTTATTAATGTCTACTTTTTTTGTTATATACATAGCAACATTATACCAATCATTCAAACTCTCTTGTGCTTTATAATATACTTTTAAAACCATATCCGAAGTTAAATTATCAACATTTAATATATTATTATAAATAAATCTATTCATTTTGTGAAGTTTTTCTAAATCAATCTTAAGATTAAATTTATATGCTATATCAAGATACATACTCTCAAGTATTTTTTGTCCTTTTTGAGATAATTTTGTTATAAACTCTTCAAGATTTGCTTCATTAAATACATTAATATTTGTAAATTTCTTATTCATCAAAATATCATATATAAATTGATATAATGTCCCAAAACTATTACAATATTCGTGCATATACTTTGGTGGTATATGTTCTAAAACACTATATAATATCTTCTCAAGTATATCATTATTTAAATCATCTCTTTGCAAGAATTCCCTTTGCACCGCTGGATTTTTATCTTCTACAAGCTCTAGCAAAATATTTTTGGGAGTATAAATATTTCTTACTAATGCTTGTCTTATACAATAATAACGATCAACATAAAAGCTCTTATAGTGATATACCTCTCTTCTAGTCAAGATATTATCAAATTCATAATAAATAAGGTTGTTATTTGAAAAAGGTGTAAATAAATCTTCTGTCAATTTTGAAAAGTTAAATATTTCTTCAATAAGTTGCTTATCTTCTATACTCCGTACAGTTTCTAAAACACTTATTTCATAACAATTATTTTTCATAAAATTAATGAAAATATTATCCATTATTAATTCCTCCTTAAATATAAGCTAAGTAGTCTATACTATATAATTTATTCAATTTTAACACAAGGTTTATTTCCAGTCAAGTTTTTTAAATTATGATAGAACCTTGAAATTTTAACAACTTTTTTAATTATATAACAAGCCACTTTATACACAATTATCATCTACATAACAATTTAAACTCATAAAATTATTTTTAATACATAATATTATTACTTATATTCTAATATAAAAAAATAGATGAAATATCACTTCCATCTATTTTTTATATTTCTAAACTAAATTTACATTTCCTGTATATGAAATATTATCTTTATTATTAGTAGTAATTGTAATATCTATAGAATTTATATATTCATTCTCATTAATTATTATTGTATTATCGTTATAAACTACATTTATAGAATTAATCACACTATAATTATTACTAATTGAATCAACTACATTATTAATTTTATTTTCATCATAATTTCCAGAAATATTTATAATATTACTTGAAACACTATCAACTTCTACGATTTTTAGATCTATTACTTTATCTGAATTATTGACTATATTAACTTTATCATCTAAATTCAAATTAAACTCATCTGAAATTGAATTATTAATAATAGCTTGTTTAATATCATCATTATATAATACATCATTAATTGCAAAACTTCCAAATGCCATTAAACTGCCAAAGCAAACTATACAAAATAATAAAATAATTCCAGCCACATCATACTTTATTTTAACATCTTTTTTATTGTTATAATATATTATCTCAATACCAAGAAGTATAAATATCGCCGGCCATAGCATAAGTATATATCTAAATATCTCAAATTTTAAAAACATTTGTAAAATCGCAGAAATTCCAAATATAATTAACGTTATACCAAAAGTGTTTCTACCTACTCTTATACTTCTTTTTTCATTTTCATTATTCTCCATAAAACTCACCTATCCCTTTTTTGAAATAATTTTTACTCCAAAATAAATTGAAAGTACAGCAATTAAAGCTGATGGAAGATATCTCATAAATATATCCATAAAATTAGATAAGTAGTATAAGTCAAATCTATACGCAATATTATATACAACAGATTCAAGTAATATATATATACCTATAACAATCAATATTATTCCAAAAATATTATTAATTTTCTTAGATTTAAAATTTTCAAATATTTTCTTATCAGAGAACTCCTCCCAAATATATCCATCTTTTATCTCATCATTTTCACCTTTTTTATTTCTTAAATGATAGGTATCAAAAAAACTATATGCAAAAATTATAGGTAGAGGAATTGAGAAAATAGGTGTACCTATAATCCCAGTTATACCAACAAATAATCCAAAAATAACCATTATTGAAAGTCCTCTTTTCATATATCCCTGATACATTTGTCCGCGCTCCTGGTATAAAACTAAAACAAAATGTTAAAAACAAATTCTTTTTCATTACTTATTATCCCCTTTCATATCAATTGGATTCATAAAAAATCCATTTATACTTTTCATTACATTATCTATTTTATCGTAAATTTGATGTCTTTCATATCTGATATTTTCTTTTTGACTTGCATATGCTACTGATGTGTACTTTGATAAAGTAAATTGCCACATTGCAACTGCAAATACAGTACAAGCAACTATTTTTAATATATCTTCCATTTTAAATTTATATACTTTAGTTTCTGACTTTGATTTACAATTTGAAGGAAGTTTAAGTCTACTAATAATATCAGTTTCTAAAGTACTAGGTACATTAATATGATACATTGAAATATCTTGTATATACTTTTCAAAATAATCATCATTTTCTAATAATTTATCAATTTTATCAATTTTATTCATAGTAAACCTTCACCTCCATTTAAACTTATTTGTTCCTTAAATTTCTTTTTGGCTCTATAGAGTTGCATCTTTAAAGTTGACTTAGCCACATTATTTTTTTTTGCTATTTCATCTAATGTAAATTCATTTATATAATAGTCATATAATATTTGAGAATAAGGATCCTTTAATTGCTTGATTACACTAACTATATACGTCTGTTGTTCAGTTTCAATTATATCATCTTCTATATTATTATCCTCTTTATAATTTTGTAAAGTTAGTTCATTACTATCAATCATACCCTCTAACTTTTTTTGCTTACTTTTTAAAACATCCTTACATTTATTTAATGCTATTTTACAAAGAATATTCTTCTGTTCATTTTCTGGTAAATCACTATATCTATCATAACTATTATACAAATTTATATATACTTCTTGTGTCGTATCTTCTGCATCAAGAGGATTTTGCAGCATATCATAACATATTTTATACACAAGTTTACTATATTTTTTTATTAAGTATTCAATGCTCATTTTTCCTCCCATCCATAAATTTTATACTCTACACTTATTATAACGAAATAAAAATTAAAAGGTAACAAAAAATACAATAGAATTTTCTTCTACTGTATTTTTGGTTGAAAGAGTATATATTTTTTTTAATTCATTTAACTATACTTTCTATTTCAACAGTTCTATGATGTTCAATTGGCTCCCATACATAGTCCCTTTTTATTAAACAAATTATATTAATAGGTATCCATGTTAGCATAAATATTGATAACGTTAAAATACCTTTAAAAGTCTTTTTCACTCTTTTCTTTTCAACTAAAACAACAAATAATGAAACTAATATACTTGCAAAGTAACCAAGTACAATAGAAAACAATTTGTTATCATACATATATTTAATAATATCTGATACTTGTATATCTAAAAAACTATATAACATTAATAATATTATTACTGCAAATGCCATTACTTGAACTAAAGGAGCTAAAAAGAATAATGCCATATCTAATCCTTGTGGTATTTTATTCTTTAAACCTGCATTAAGCAATGGATTAAAATAATGATATAAACATTGCAATGTACCAACAGACCAACGTTTACGTTGTTTCCATGACTCTAAAAAAGTAAGAGGTTGTTCATCATAAGTAATAGCATCCTTTACAAAAGCTATTCTTTGATTATTGATAGCACATTGTGCCGCAAACTCAATATCTTCTGTCATTGTTATAGTATTAAAACCTTGTTTATCAATAACTTCTTTTGCAACCATAAAACCAGTACCATTAATAGAAGATGACCATTTCATATTCATTCTAGCTTGATTAAAGAAATAATTTTGTACCCAATAAAACAAAGAATAACAGCTAGAAATCCATGTATCAGAAGGATTTTTACTATCTCTGTACCCTTGCGCTACTTTATATCCAGAGCACAATGTATCATTCATTCTTCTTATAAACTGGGGATGTACTATATTATCAGCATCAAAAATTAAATAAGCATCATAATCATAGTAATTATCATTTAAAAATTTAAAAGTATATTTAAGAACATCACCTTTAGATGCTACTGGTACATTACATTCTATAATATTAGCTTTATGTTTCCTTGACACTTCTTCAGTTCTATCGTTACAATTATTTGGAACGACATACACATCATACAAATTTTTAGGATAGTCTTGTTTATTTAAACTATCTAACAAATGCCCTATTACTTTTTCTTCATTACGTGCAGCTATTATTACTGCAAATTTATGTTTTGCTCTATACTTTCTTATAACATTTTTTTTATTATTTACAAAAGCAAATATTCCTGTTACTATATAATACAAAGCATATACTATTATAAATATATCTACAGAATAATATACGATTTTTAACATAGTCTTAAAAAATTCAATTAACATATTTTCACCTTTTTTGCTAATTTTTTCACTTTTATTATACTACTATTTATAGCTTATGTCAATAATTATTAATATTATCGCCATTTCTACAAAAAGTAAATCTTTTTATAAAAAAGTTCTCTTTAATATATTATATACTTATATAACTAATTTTATTTAAAAAAAATATACAAAAAATACCTTACAAAACTGTAAGATATTTTGACTCATTTTAAATTGTAGCATCTAATACTTCAGCATAAAAATTTCCTGCATTATCTTCTATATAAATTGTTATTTTATCATATCCTTGTTTTATAAATATAGTATTATCTTCTAAATTTTCTCCTGTTGTTTCAAAATGAGTTTTTATTTGCTCTTTATTAAGTGAAGTAACAAAGTCTCCATAATCATATTTTATACTTTTTATTCCACTTAAATTATCAGATGTTGATGTAACCTTCATATATCCTAAATAATCTTGTACTTGCATACTCACTTTATTAGTTTTATCAATCTGTATAGTTGGTGTAACTTTATCTACATTGGTAACATTATATTTTGCAACTTTTAGTTCTGTATCAGTTACTTTTGGTTTGTAACTTACTTCTACAGAATAATTACCAACAGGAGTAGCTTGATAAACCCTATAACCATTTTCCTCAGTATAATTATTTAAAGTAGTTTCTGTTTTATCTTCATTAATAATTTTAATAGAACTTACTACTTCACAAATAGTAGGAATCTTAATCCTAATTGTTACATCATTTGAAGTCCAATCTGTTTGGCTTGGTTCAAATAATACAATAGGAGAATTTACTGTATTTTTTTCACTATTATAACTTAACAAATTACTAATATCATCTGTTAGGGTGTAATATATATCATTTCCTATCTTTAATCCTTTAGCATAGTAAACTTTTCCTGAATTTCTTGATATAGCATAGACATCATCTGTACCATCTTGTTTTCTACCATATTTTAATGAATCTACTCCAATAAGAGCATAATCTATTTCATATAAAGTAATAGCATCATTTGTAATACTATCATTAGTAGTAAATTGACCTTTAACTTTAGATGTTGCATTTGATAAATTTAAAACTATAGCATTACTGGCAGGAAAAGTGGCATTATTTTTTGTATAATAAGCATCTACAGCAGTTTGGAGCATATTTATTTCCGTACCGAAAAGCTATCTTTTTTGCATTATTAGCAGTGTCTATACCGTGATATAGTTACAGTTGTAAGTAATGCCAAAATTATAGTCACAGCAGCTACTAACGCCATAACAGCTATACCTCTTTTGTTATTTTTCACTACTTTTCCCTCCTATCAACTTAGTAAATCTTTACGTACTAATGTATAATTTCCAGCGTTATCTTCAATATATACTGTTAGATATTTTGTATTCTTATCATATTCTATTATATCTCCTTGTAATTCTATACCGTTATTTTTAAAATATATTACAGCATCTTCATCAGAAATATTTTCTCTTTCATATTTTATATACTTAATACCGCTTAGAGCATCACTTTGTTCTTCTACTCTTATATATCTATACTCTTCTTTACCATCATTTGATATCATCTCTTGTTTATCTGATAAAACTAACTTTGGAAAATCATTATCAAAATTAGTTACTGAATATGTTTGATTATAACTTACAAGTTGATTATTGTCATCCATCTTTTGATAAGATACTAGTATACTATAATTTCCTTCCTCTTTAGAAGAATCTGAACCATTTACTATATATTCATTAAAAGAATCTATAGATATACTATCACTTACGTTAAATGTTAAGGAAGCTCCTTCTTTTTTAGCTACAATGGTAACATTAGTATATTTATTTGGAACTAATACTCTAGTAGAAACAGGTTTATTTGTCCACTCTAAAGTAGATGGAATAAATGAAATTCCATCTTTAGTTATAGTTTCTTCATTTGTGTCTACATAGTTTATAATATTTTTCAAATCATCTGTTAAAGTAAAATACGTAGTACCACTTACTTGTACTCCTTCAAGATAATACACTTTTCCAGTAGTTTTTGAAACAGCATATATATCTTGGGCATTTGTTCCATTTCCATATACTACCTCAATTTTACCAAGTTTTGACAAATCAATTTTATATAATATAATTACATTTGTACTATAATTCTCTTCACTTTCAAATTGAGTTTTATCATTTGAATTCACGCTAGCTAAATTAACATTCACACTTTCTTCTATTGGATATTCGTTATTTTTATCAAAATAATTATTAACAGATTCTTGAACAAATGCAATTTCTGTTGCAAATTTATTTTTCTTTGAATTATTAGAAATATTAACTGCAGCTATAGTAACGGTTGAAGCAAAAATTAACATTATAACAACAGCTACCATAACAGTTAAAAAAGTCATACCATCTTTTCTCATATAAAACCTCTTTACTTAACTAAACCTAAGTGCTTTTTTAAATCATCTGTTAAAGTATAATATGTTTCATCACCTATTTTTTGTCCTAGTTTATAATATACAACACCAGAGTTAGAAACAATATATATATCATCTTCTGAAATATTTTTCTGTCCTCTATTACTTTCTTCTACTCCAGCCTCATAAAGATCTACTTCTTTAGTTGGAATAAATTCTGTTTTTACATCATCCACTAAAGACAAATCAAAATAAATATCATTCCCTTTTACTGGATATTCTCCATTTTTAAAATAATATTGATCTACTAATTTTTGTACATTATATATTTCATTCGCAAATTCTTTTTTCTTAGTAGAAATATATATATTATTAAATGATACAACTATTGTACCAGCTAAAATAATTAAAACAAAAATCACACATACAAGTGCAACTAAATTAATCCCTTTTTTATATTTTCTCATATTTATCCCTCTAAACATTTTTCCTCTTTATAAAATATTTTATACTTAAATATTTTATTTGTCAATATACTATAAAATAAGTAAATTATTAAATATGTTTATATTAAATAATAAAAAAAATATATATTATATAATGCTTAACTCTTTATTATTTACATACTATTATTAAGAGATTCTACTCCTTTCTGATAAATATCACTAGCAGTCTTTACCATAGAAAAACAAAATAATATCAAACCAATTAAAAAAAATGAATATATTAAAAGTATTATTATAATTAATTTTCTATTTCTTCTTACATTACCAGATTTATTTTTTTCTATCTCTTTTTCTTCCTTAGGTATATATATTTTTCATCAACACCAACATATTCCTTATTATTCATAATTACTTACTCCTACCTTATTCTATAACAACTGCTGTACCTGTTGCAGTTATCATTACCATACTCGATTTTGACCCCAAAAATTCATAATCAAATGTAACACCAATTACTGCATTAGCACCAATATTTTCTGCTCTCTTAATCATTTCAGTTATAGCATCTGCTCTAGTTGATACAAGTTCTTCCTCATATTCACCTGAACGTCCTCCAATAAAATTTGTTATATTTGCAGTAAAATCTCTCATAAAATCTATTCCATTAATTACTTCTCCAAAAACTATTCCCCTGTATTCTTTAATTACTTTTCCCTCTAAATTAGATGTAGTTGTTATTAACATATATTATTCCTCCTTATTTAAAATATAACATAAATGAAAATTTATTTCAATACTATATTTTAATCACACTACTTTTAATTTACTTCTTATCTCCTTACTTAAATAATTATATTATAAAAAAATATAACCCCAATGATTAAAGTCATTGAAGCTATATATTCTATTAAACTACATATAAATTACTCAATTATAAATCTTTTTAACACTTTATTTTCAATAATTCCAAGTCCTCTATATCTATTTTCTGAATAAACTCTAACTATACCTTCTCCGCTAGTAACATCAAATTTAACACCATTGATAAACTTAATGTACATATCTTTATCTAGATTTACCTTTTTTCTGTCTTCATAGTATTTATCAATAGAAATTATTTTGTCAAGCATATCCTCATAATCTAGTTTTAAAAAATCGTATAGTTTTATACTGTCTTCTATTTTAAAATTACCAGTTTGAAGTCGAGTAAGCTCTATCATAATTGCACCACAGCCAATTTTTTTACCTATATCATTTACTAAACTTCTAATATATGTACCTTTAGTACATGTAACAATAAATCCAACTTCTCTTTTTTCAATTTCAACTTCTATATTCTCAATATTAAATATCTCTATTTCTCTTGGTGGTAAATCTAATTTTTTACCTTCTCTAGCATAGTTATACGCATGTCTACCATCTATTCTTATAGCACTATACATAGGGGGTTTTTGCAATTGCTTACCTATAAAGCGTTTTATTCTTTCTTTTATATATATTTCATCTTTTTTTACTACACTAGCAAACACTATTTTTCCAGTAACATCATAGGTATCTGTTTCTACTCCAAGTAACATTTTAACTTTATATCTTTTTATTTCAGATGTTAAAATATTACTTAGCTTAGTAGCTTTTCCAATACATATTGGAAGTACACCAGTTGCTAATGGATCCAAAGTACCAGTGTGTCCAACTTTTACAGTAGGAAATATTTTTCTAATTACATCTACTACATCATGTGAGGTAATTCCCTGTGGTTTATCTATATTTAAAACTCCATTTTTAACCTGAGGTATTAACACTTAAATTTTCCTCCTATTATATTTATAAGTTCCTGTTTTTCTTTTTCTATATCTTCTTTCATAGTATATCCTGCTGCTCTAACATGACCACCACCGCCAAATTGAATGGCTATTTGTGACACATCTACTTTACCACCTGAACGCATACTTACTTTATTTGTCCCATCACTCTTTCCTCTAACATATACTGCTACTTCTGTTCCTTCTGGTAGTCTTAAATAATTGGTCATCCCTTCAGCATCTTCTTCATCTAGACCAAGTTTATATATTTCACTGTATGGAACATAACTATATCTAAATTTACCATCAAAGTATACTTCCATATTTTCAATGGTTTTAGCAATAAGTTTTAATTTGGCTTCTTTAAGTGTATGGTTTAATCTATCACATATATAGCTAAAATCAACACCTATTTCAACTAAATTAGCTACTGCTCTTAAGGTAGAGGATTTAGTTGATGAATAATTGAAACTACCTGTATCAGTCATAAGTCCAGTATAAATATACATGCCTATTGTCTTATCAATATCTACACTCAAATAATTTAAAAAATTATATACTATTTCACTAGCAGCTGGAAGCTCGGTATCTATACAATTCACATCTCCATAAGACCTTACTTGTTTATGATGATCAATCATTAACTTTTTTTTTGCCTTATTAAAATCCTCTAAAGAAATATCTAGCCTTTTTTCATCACTTGAATCAACACAAATAAGCAAATCATAGCTATCTTCTTCTACAGTTTTAACAGCTTCATTTATACCTGGTAAAAAGCTGAATGAATCTGAATAATTTTGCATAATAACATTTGATTTTTTACCCATTTTCCTTAATGCCAAACACATTCCAAAAGCTGATCCTATAGAATCTCCATCAGGTCCTATATGACCAACAACATATATAGTACTAGAATCATTTATTAATTTCTTTGCTTGCTCAAACATAATTTTCACATCCTAATTAATAATACTTTTAATTCTCTTGCTTTTTCATAACTTCATCTATTAATTTATCCATATGACTACCATATTCCATAGAATCATCAATAACAAAATTTAATTCTGGTATATTTCTCATTTTTACTCGTCTTCCAAGTAAACTACGAATAAATCCGAGAAGCTTTTTTTAATGCGTCTATAACTTTTTGTTTATTTTGCTTTCCAAATATACTTAAATATACTTTAGCATATTTTTGATCAGAAGTTATTTTTACATCAGTTACAGAAATAAGCCCTGTAACTGATGGATTTTTAACTTCATGCAAAATAATATCACTTAAAGCTACTTTTACATCTTGCTCTAATCTTTCGTGTCTTTGCATATAATACTCCTTTACTTTTCTTCTACCATTTCAAAGCACTCAAATATATCTCCTTCTTTTATATCGCTGAAATTTTCTAATTTTATACCACATTCATATCCTTGAGATACTTCTTTTACATCATCTTTTTCTCTCTTTAAAGAATCTATTTTTATACTTAAAAGAACTATTGAATCTCTAACCAGTCTAACACTTGCATTTCTGACAATTTTACCAGATTTTACATAACATCCAGCGACGATACCTACATTTGTAATTTTAAATACTTTTCTTACTTCTGCCTCACCTAACATAACTTCTTTATATTTTTTAGGTGCTAAACCTTTTAAAGCATCTTCTACATCATTAATAGCATCATATATAACACTATAAAATCTTAAATCAACTTCTTCTTTTTCTGCTTGTACTTTAGCTGCGTTTTCCGGGCGAACATTAAATCCTATAATAATAGCATTAGATACACTTGCAAGAGTAACATCAGTTTCTTTAACTCCACCTGTAGAGGCATGTAAGATTCTTACTCTTACTTCATCTGTAGATAATTTTTCCAAAGATTCTTTTAATGCTTCAACTGAACCTTGTACGTCAGCTTTTATAATTACATTTAATTCTTTTATTTTTCCCTCTTTTATTTGTCCAAATAAATCATCAAGTGTAACTTTTGAACCTTGTTTAATAAGTTTCCTTCTTGATTCGGCTTTTTTCTTAGCAATAAGTTGTTTTGCTATTTTTTCATCTTCAACTTCATAGAATAAATCTCCTGTATGAGGAACCTCATGAAGTCCAAGTATTTCCACTGGTGTAGAAGGTCCTGCACTTTTTACTTTTTTGCCTTTATCATCTTTCATGGCACGAACTTTACCAATTACATCACCTACAACAATAGTATCTCCTACATTTAATTGTCCTCTTTGAACTAACATAGATACAATTGTTCCTTTAGTCTTATCTAATCTAGCTTCAAGTACAGTTCCTTTTGCTTGTTTATTTGGATTAGCTCTTAAATTTTTCATTTCAGCAACAAGTAAAACCATTTCAAGTAAATTATCAATTCCTTCACCTGTAAGAGCAGATATTGGAACACATATTGTTTCTCCACCCCATTCTTCTGGAACTAATCCCACTTCAAGCAATTCTCTTTTTACTCTTTCAACATCTGCTGAAGGTTTATCGATTTTATTTATAGCCACTATTATACTTACTCCTGCAGCTTTTGCATGATCAATTGCTTCAATTGTTTGAGGTTTAATTCCATCATCAGCAGCTACAACTATAATAGCAACGTCAGTTACTTGTGCACCTCTTGCACGCATAGCTGTAAAAGCTTCATGACCTGGTGTATCTAAAAAACAAATTTCCTTATCTTGAACTTTTATTTTATACGCACCTATATGTTGAGTAATTCCTCCAGCTTCTCCGTGAAACTACATTAGAACTTCTAAGTCTATCTAATAATGATGTTTTACCATGATCAACGTGCCCCATAACAACAACAATTGGTGGTCTTGGCACTAAATCTTTTTCATCATCTTCACTATCATCAAATAATATATCTTCTTCTGTTACAACAATTTCTTTCTCAGCAGTTATACCAAACTCAGAAGCAATCAAATAAGCAGTATCAAAATCTATATCTTGATTTATTGTAGCCATTATACCAAGGCCTAATAATTTCTTTATAACTTCAGAAGCTTGCTTTTTTATCTTTTCTGCAAATTCTTTTACAGTCATAGTTTCTGGTAATTTTACTTCTGTCATTGGTATAATTTTAGTTTGTTTTATTTCTTTTTTTTGCTTAGCATTCTTTTTCTTGCCTCCGCCTTTTCTTAAAGTATCAGAGTCTCTTTCATATAAATCTAGCATTCCTGATGATGAATTTACTTCAAGACCTCTTAATTTAGAAGTTGCTACTCTTGATTGTTGCTCTCTTAATTTATTCTTATCTAATCTATCCTTTTTATTTTCACCAGACTTATTCTCATTATATTTTTTCTTTTCAATATTTATATTATTAAAATATTCCCTTGATTCTTTTTGCTCTACTAAATTAGCTGAAGATTGTTTTATAAATTTATTAACTTGATAAGATGTATTATCTTTTGTACTATAATTATTCTTCTTATATGGGGATTGGGATTTATTACTTTGTCTATTATCCTTACTAAATGATGAAGTATTATTTATTTGTCTTGAATTTCTATTTTTGTTATATTGTTGTCTATTTTGATTTTTATTCTCATTTCTTCTATTATCATCTCTATTAGAATTTCTTGTTTTTGATTGAGTAGAATTACTATTGGAAATAGTTTCATTCATTTTATTTTTACTATCTACTACTGCATTTTCAATTTTTTGAACATCTTGCCTCTCTTGCTTTTTCTCCTCTTTTTTCTCTGGTTCTACTAGTTTACCATTTCTTGTTATAACAACACCAGAAGTTCTATTTCTTCCATAATTTATTTTTTTACCAAAATTTTGTCTTGGCTTTACAACACCTAAGTCATTCTTATTATAACTTTCTTCCGTTTTAGTTTTATCAACTACAGTTTTATGAGATTTTTTAATATCTCCAGAAATACTCGTAGATATTTCCTCTACTTCACTTTTTGTTCCATTTGTATTTATTACTTTTACATTTCTACGAATAATATGCATTTGCTCCTTTGGTTCCCCACTTTTTTTGACTTCTTTCTTTTTTATATTTTTCCTTGCTTTTTCTACCATTTCATCATCTAAAGCTGACAAATGAGACTTAACAGTATACCCTAATTTATTAAGCCTATCTATCATTTCATTATTACTAATTCCTAATTCTTTTGCTAATTCATAAACTTTAATTTTTCCCAAACTTATTCCCCCAATTCATTTCTTACTTCATTTAATAATACTTCTAAACTCTTCAAATTTATTCCTATTTTCAACTTAAATTTTCCTTTTTTGATCATATTAACAGCTTTTTCAATACAATACTTATCTTTACAAAAATAAATAGCTCTTTTATTTATTTTTTGATGTTTATCAATTATCACCTTATCATCATCACTTACAATTCTTAATAAATTGCATTTATTATCTCTTTTCCTACAAACAACACAACTTCTCGTTGGCATTATTTCACCTTTTCCTATTCAACAATTACTTCTTTTATCTGTGTTTCAGTTTTTATATCTATTTTCCATCCTGTAAGCAAGGCAGCAAGTCTTACATTTTGTCCACCTGCACCAATGGCTAAAGATAAAGCTTCATCAGGAACTACTACAGTTGCCATCTTTTCATCATCATTAATATCTATAGCTAATATTGGAGCTGGTGAAAGTGCATTTATAATATAACTTGGTACATCATCACTATATGGAATTACATCAATTTTTTCTCCATTTAATTCATCTATTATAGGTTGAATTCTTAATCCTTTCTTTCCAACCAAACTACCTACTGGATCAACATTTTCATCATTTGAATATACAGCGATTTTTGATCTACTACCAGCTTCTCTTGCTACGCCCTTTATTTCTACAACACCATCAATAATTTCTGGAATTTCAATTTCAAATAACTTCTTTACAAAATTTGGTGACTTTCTAGAAAGTACTATTTGAGGCCCATATTTTCCAGATTCTGTCACACTCTCAACATAAGCTTTTATTCTTTGATGTGTCCTTAGTTCTTCATTTTTCACTTGTTCTCTTGGAGGAATTAAAGCCTCAACTCTTCCTAAATCAACAATTGTCCCAAACTTATCTGTTCTTTGAACCACACCAACTACAATCTGCCCTTCCTTATCACTATATTGCGTATAAACTAAATCTCTTTCAGCTTCTCTTAATCTTTGAACCACTATTTGTTTACCAGCAACTGCAGCTATTCTACCAAAATTCTTCGGCGTTACTTCCACATTAACAGTATCACCTATTTTAGCTCTTTTAGTTATTTTTTTAGCCTCTTCTAATGTTATTTGAGCATTCTTATCTTCAACATTTTCAACAACTTCTTTAACAGCATATACTTTTATATTCTGCTCATTTATATCCACTACAATATTTTCATTTGTATCATAATTCTTTTTATATGCAGTTTCTAAAGCAAGTTTTAAAGATTCTATTAAATACTCCTTTGTTATACCTTTTTCTTCATAAAGTTCATCAATTGCACTAAATAACTCTTTTGAACTAATTCTATCACTCTTCATTTTTATAAATTCCCCCTATTAATTAAAATTTTTTTAATTCATTTAAATTAACTTTATTATTTTTTAAAGCTTCATCATAATCATATGTCGTATGAGCTGAAGAAATATCAGAAATATCTAAGGTTATATATTCCTCATCATTTTTTATAACAATAGTATTATTCTGTTCATCTACACTATTTAATATTCCAATCAATTCTTTTTTTGTATTAATTCTTTTAAATAATTTTATAAATATTTCTTTCCCAGTATATTTTTTATACAGTTTGATATTTTTTAACTGCCTTTCAAGTCCTGGCGATGATACTTCTAAAACATATTCTTTATCAATTAATTTATCTATATCATTTTCTATAGCTCTACTAACGATTTCACAATCGTCAATACTAACGCTTCCTTCATTTTTGTCTAATACTATTCTTACGATATTTTGATTAGCTTCATTTACATTTTCAATATATTCGATTTCAAAGCCAAGATTTTTTATTTTATTAGATAACTCTTGTTCTAAAATCTCTTCTAACTTTCTTTTCATAAAAACTCCTATTTAAACATAAGTGAGAGGATTTTTTTACCCTCTCACCTCATACTGCTATTATTAATTATACTATAATTAGTTTTAAAAATCAACAATTTATAATGATTTTTTTATTTTTTATACTCTTTTAAGACATAATCAAATAATTCTTCCGTAAACTACTGAAATAATTTATACAAAGTTGGTAGCTTTTTATTTAATTTAGTTTTAAATAAAATACTGTCATTTAAATTCAATTCATTATATTTAACAGTTTCCTCAAAATTTTGCTTTTTTACACTATTTATCTGCTTTGTTTGAAAATCTAATTTTATACTTCCTTTGCCATAATCTATATTTTGAGCATCAAATTCAAATTCTAAATTTGCATCTTTTTTACTAGACTCAAATGATTGTGAATATTTTAAATTACCAGTAATAATCTGCTGATTTTCCTTTGTAATAGTATAGTTAGCATCAATTTTCTTTGGTGATATCAAGCCAGATAAATTTGCAATATATTGAGTAACTTCGTTTTCATCTATAATCAATTGCATATTATACTTACTATCACTTAAACTATTCATATTTAATGTTGCTTTACATTCACCTTGTGTAAATATAATATGCTGAGAAAATTCATCTATATTCATATTAAGCAAACTAATATTTCCTACAAAATCAGAATTTATGTTATAATCTAAAGACTGCATTATAAATTTGGGAAATATCCCGCTCATATATGTTGATAAAGTAATTGTTTGTTCATCATCTAAGATTTTGACAATTCCATTATCTAAAGCATTATATGCACGAATCACTTTATTTTGTAAATCAGTAATATTTTCACTACCCTCAATTTTTTGTAATATTTCAAGTGCAGTCTTATCTTTAGAAATCGATTTTAATAAATTTTTGCAAAATCTAACCATTAATTCATTATCAATAGTTAATACATCCTTTGATGTATCTACTACATTACTTGATATCTTTAATACCTCTGAACCAGAAGAAAGCTTGTCACTTATTTTAGTGTTTCCAATCGCATTTGAAACTATTGATAAAATATAATTAACTTCTCTTAGATTTATTCCACTATTTAAGAATCTTAATAAATAATTCAATAATTTATTATTCTCATCATTCAAGACTATATATTTGTCTAATAAATCATTTGCTTTAAAATAAACATTATTATTATCAAAATATAGATTTGAATTCAATTTCTCCTTATCATACTTATATTCTATTTTATTTTCAATATATTTATTTTGACTATCAATATTAGTAGTTATTGATATATCTGAATTATTTAATAAACTTTCTAATACTGATATTTTATTATTTTTCTCTTTCTCAATATCGCTTATAATATCTAAATCAAAATTTAAATTAGTGGTTGTTGATAAAGGTTTTATATTTGTTTTACGATTCTTACTTGCATTTTGGGAAGCTAATAAAGAATTATATGCACCAGAATTTATTTTAGAAATAGTTGTTTGAATTTGTTTAATTTCCTGTTTTAAACAAGATTTCACTTTAGTACTTGGATTAATTTGATAAAAATAAAAAATAATTAATCCTATCACTACCATACTCACCAAAACCACAGACATAATAATTATTACTTTCTTAATATTATTCATATAATCCCCCATCTAAACTTATTATTTAATTATATATTTTTATATAAAGTTTGTCAACGACAAAAAAATTATAACTTTATTTTTTTAAATCCTTGACTTTTTTTATGATTTATGTTAATATATATATTAGATTTTCTGTTTTATTCACACTTATTATTTGTGAAAGTTTTATTTTTTAGTTGATAACTATCTATACTTATCATCCTTCCACCAATATTAATGTACTTCTGTTTTTTTGATATAAAGATATAAAATTGATAAGTATAGATGTTAATATATATTAAAAAGGTCGATAATTAATCGGCCTTTTTTATTATATATTTTTATTTAATTTGCCTAAAAATTCTTGCTCAAATTTAATAAATCGTTCAACTAAATTAACTATACTTTTACTCTTTATATTTGATTCTTTTAATTTAATATTTAATTCATCAATTTCTTGCTTACTATTTTGACAAATAATATTAACAATATTTTTATTATTAGTTTCATCATCTTTTTGAGATATATTAAGTTTTGTACTCATATATGTAATCATTTGACTAAAAATTCCTATTTCTTTAATTTTCTTATTTCTTCTTTCTAACATAGTTCTAGCTGAAGATGCTATTTTCTTATAATTTAATAATTGTTCTTTTAATAATCTTTTCAAATCATCTTCCTCAGATTTTAAATTAATTATACGCCCAACTGTTTCTTGACTTATTTTAGCACTTTGATATATATATTCTAACAAATTCACATCATCATACATATACTTTCACCTCACATATATTATTTTAAAAAAATTTTAATAATATACAAAGAATAAGAGAGAATTTAAAATTTAAATTCCCTCTAGGTTGTTTAAAATTCAACTTATTAAATAATACTCAACTCCAAAATATTTTATTTGTCTAGCAATATAAAATACATCAGGTATATCAAGAAATTCTCTTAATCTGTTTTTATTTAAAGACTCGACTAAAACCAAAATAAATTCAGCTACATCCTCTTTAGAATATAATGAATATCCATCTTTTTTGCCACACTTCTCAATTTTATATTTATTCTTATTTATTATATAACTTAGTTTATTTGACATATATACACTATATTGTGCTTTTATTTTTCTCCGAATATTATATTTATAGACTTTTTCTTTTATACAATCATAGCATTCTCTTAAAATCCAAGACTTACCTTGTAAATCATTAGCCCAATTTATACATTCGTCATACTCCTTTTTTATATTGCCATACTTATCTTTATACTTTGAAACCTTTTTTTGCTGTTTATTACCATATCGATTAGTTTCAAGCATATTATAATCCATCACTTGGTACATAAAAAATACCTCCTTCTAATTAATCAATTAAAATAAAAGTTACATATATCTTTAGTATACATTAATATACCTTTTTTGTCAACATAAAACATAAAAAGATTAGATTAAATAAATATCTAATCTAATCTTATATATGTATTGTCACTTTTTTTTAACAGAATATCCAAATTTACCTATTTTTTCTCCGAGTTCATAATATTCACCATGTGAGTATGCAATCAAATTGCACTTTTGCATATCAAATCTACCAGTATCATCAATATATTTATCATCTACATTTATTGCAACAATTTGTGCAATAAACATATCATGAGAACCAAGTTCTTTAATATCCTGCACTTTACATTCAATAGTAATAGGACTTTCCTTAATCATAGGCACATTAATAACACTACACTTTTCCTTAGTAAGTTTCATTTCTTTAAATTTATCTAAATTCTTTCCTGATCGCACTCCACAATAATCTGTAGCAAAAGCTAATTCCTTAGTTGTTAGATTAATACAAAACTCTCCTGTATTTTTTATAATATCATAAGAAAATCTTTCTTTTCTAACCGATATATAAGTCATTGCTGGATCCGAACAAATAGTTCCCGTCCATGCTACTGTAAATACATTATCTTTTTTACCATCAGAACAAGTGATAAGAACTGCTGGAACAGGATAAACTAAAGTCCCAGGTTTCCATATCTGCCTTGACATATAACCACTCCCCTTTATTTTTCATTAAAAATACCATAAGTACTATTTGTACTATCTCTAAACAATTCTAACTTTGGAGGAAAATAAGTAAAAATAACAAATAGTACAAACATACTTAAAGATATTATCAAAGAAATAATACTTATATTTTTAGAAAAACTACATTTTACAAATACTATATACCATATAATTTGAGATATTAATATCGCAATATAAAATGTTAATATATCAACAATTGCTATATTTTTTCCTATAATATGAGTATAAGTATAAAACACCAAAATCACAAAAACTATACCTGCAATAATTCTAAAAAGTAAAGCTACAAATAAATTATATTTTCTACTTTTAAAAATAATAAATTCGTATATAGACACTAAAAACATTGGCATAACTAGAATTTTTAAATGTTCAAACACACTTTCATTAACAGCCGAAAAACTCCCTACAAATTTATTCTCTAAGCTAAATTCATAAATAAAATGAAGCAATGTACCTATTATAGCTATAACAAAAAATGATATTATAGATACAATTTTTAGTTTCTTTTTTTCTTCCATATTTATATTAACTCCTAAAAAGTATTATATGTATGGAAGAGCGTTTTATTCTAATTTGACGTTTTTAGTCTTCTAAAAGCCCTTTTTAACTTTTTAAAAATCGGTAATATTCTAGTATATGCAAAATATATTAATTTGTTATATACTTTATCTATCTCACCTATATAATGTTTTATTCCCTCTTCTTTACAAAAGCCCGTCTTAAACTTATATAACCCATTATTCTTATCTAAATGAAGAATTCCTCCAAAATTATATGTTTTGCATTTTTTCTCTATTCCCCATTTTATCATTTCCCATTGCATAGCATAATTTGGCATCAAATTTCTTTTAACATTCGAACTTGCTCCATATAAATAAAACATCTCTGTTCCATATGTTATAGCAATAGCTGCTGAAAGCTTATCATCTTCGTGTTTGGCAATATAAATCCTTAGATGGTTTTCATCGAAAGCATCTAACATTCCTTTAAAATATTCATAGGCTCTACGTCCTATTTTATCTCTTTTACATGTAATTTTATATAATTCATAAAATATCTTTAAATCTTCTTCCGATCTTGAATAATAAACCTCAATTCCTTTTCTTTTTGATAATCTAATATTATATCTTGTTTTTTCACTAAATTTTTTAATTAACTCTTCTTCTGAAATATTATCAATATCTAATACTGCTTCATATAATGGTTGGATAAGCTTATCATGATCTGCATTTTCTCCAGAAGTTTTAAAACCATTTTGTATAAAAAGCTTATTTATTTCCTTACTATATTCTAACTGTGGATCAAGTTTTAAACAAAATGCATTATACTTTTTAGCAAGTGGCTCAGCTTCTTTAACTAATTTCTTTATAGTCTCAACATCATCACTTTTACAAACTGGACCTCTTGAACAATACATTAAATAATATTTCATCTTTGGGACTTTTTCTAATAATATTGTCATAGCTGCAATGATATTTCCATTTTCTTCTAAATATACAGCTTCTTGTTTCCAATCTTTTTTGACTCTACCCCATTCTAAACTTTGAGTAAGCCTTGTATATTCACTATTATTTAAAAATTCAATATATCTTTCAACTTGTTTCTTATCATTTTTATCTAGTATTGGCATTATTTTCACTCACACTTTCTTTATTTTTTGACCATCCTTAGAATCAATAACAATATAACCTTTTTCTTTTATTTTATCTCTTAAAATATCTGATAAACTATAATCTTTATTATCTCTTGCTTGTTTTCTTTCATTCATTAACTCTATAACCTCTTTAGGTATTTCTTCTAGTTTATTCTCTCTCATTTTTGATGTTTTATCCAAATCTAAAGATAATACTTTATCAAATTCTTTTACTAATTCATAATAATCATTTGATTTTTCCTTTTGTTTAGCAATATCAAAAATAATAGATATTGCTACTGGCATATTTAAATCTTCATTGATTGCATCTAAAAATTTTTTTCTATAATCATCTAATACTTCTTTTTCAATAGGATTATTTTTTTCAAACTTATGCAAATCAATTTGATCTCTTAATTTATTTAGAGAATTTTCAGCAGATCTAATGGCTTCCCAAGTAAAATTTAATTTATTTCTATAATGAGAGCTATATGAGAAAAATCTATATGTTAAAGGTGATATCCCCTGTTTTTGCAAATCTTCTAAAGTATATATATTTCCTAAACTTTTTGACATTTTTCCATTATCAATAAGTAAAAATTCAACATGGCACCAAAATCTAGCTGGTATTTTTCCTGTCGCACCTTTAGATTGAGCAATTTCATTTTCATGATGTATTGGAATATGATCTACTCCTCCAGTATGTATATCAAAAGTTTCTCCCAAATATTTTCTTGATAAAGCACTACATTCAAGATGCCAGCCAGGATAACACAAACCGTATTTACTATCCCATTTCATAATATGTTCTTTTGGAGCCTTAATCCAAATTGCAAAATCAAGTGGATTTTTCTTTTCTTTATCAACTTCAACTCTAGCACCTGCCAATTGATTCTTTAAATCTATCCTTGAAAGCTCACCATATGAAGATAGTTTTGAAGTATCAAAATAAATACCTTTCGATGTTTTATAAGCATAACCATTTTTTAATATCTCATCTACATACTCTTCCATATCTTTTATATGTTCTGTTGCCTTAACAACATGTTCAGGTAACTTTATATTTAATGCTTTTATATCTTTCATAAAGGCATCTGTGTACATCTTAGCAATTTCATATACTGATTTATTTAAAGCTTTAGCGGATTTCTCCATTTTATCTTCGCCTTCATCAGCATCTGATGTCATATGACCCACATCCGTAATATTCATAACTTGTTCAACTGTATATCCATTATACTCTAAAACTTTTCTTAATGTATCCATAAAAATATATGCTCTTAAATTACCAATGTGTGCATAATTATATACAGTAGGCCCACAAGTATATATTTTAACTTTCTTTTTTTCTTTATCAATTGGTATAAATTCTTCTTTTTTTCTAGTCAAAGTATTATATAATTTCAACATTTTATCACCTTCTTATTTTAATTATATGTTTATAATATTATATACTATTCTCACTGCATTTGCAAATTTTATATCAATAAAAAATGAGATTACATAATTTTAGTAATCTCATATAAATAAAAATTTTTAAGCTAAACGCAAAACATTATGACATCTTATCTTGTTACTCCTTCCTTTTCGACATTTTATATTATGAGGTGATTTACTAATATTAATTTTTACATTAGTTCTTTGCTTTTTTTCAACTAATAAATTATCAATATATTCAATTCCACTAAATAATGAAAGAATGTTTCTAAAAACTCCAATATCAATACTTTCACGCTTACAAAAATTCTTTTCATCCAAATTAGATTTTAGAAAGCGCTTTAAAATTTTTAATTTATCTAATCCTAAATCATTTTCTAAAAGGAATTGAATTTCTTTGTCACAATTTTCTAGTGACTTTAGGTATTCCATACATCTTTTTTCTACTGTTACAGGTCTTATATCTAACATATTATCAATTTGTATAACTGTAAAACCTTTATTTAGTAGAAAAAAAATATGTTTACCATTTTTTTCAGAATTCTTTGATGTTTTTTGATTAATCCCTCCATTATTAACCCCACAAAAATTACTCGAAGACATTCCTTCTTGCATAATTAACCTCCTCCTTAATTATAAAAAGATATGACATTTAATTTTGTATATATTATATCTCATATATTTATATAAGTCAATATTTTATGTAAATAACTTTATATATATTGTTTATTTTCTTATAAAACTTATATATAAATAAAATAATATTTCTAAACATATTATTATTACATAAACTTATTTATTCTTATTGTATTTTTAATGATTTTTATTAGCATTTCTATTGACATATATTTTTTTTAAATATAAAATTATATAGAGGTTGATTACATGAATAAAATTATTTCATATTTTGAAAATTTAAAACCTGATGCACAGTTTTTAGAAAATTTATTACTTTCTTTAATAATTTTTGCTTTTTTTTATATTTGTAGTTCTGTATTTTCAAAAGTTATAATAATAATTGTTAATTTAAAAAGTACTAAAAATATAAATAAAGAAAGAAATAAAGATAAAACTACAACTAAAGAAAAAATAAACAACAAATTATCGACATCGCCACTTTTTAAACCATTAAGAATATTTTTTATACTTCTTGGAATTTATTTAGGTTTACTTAATTTAGATCTACCACAAGATATAGCAAACACAATAACTAAATTTTTTAGAGCTTCAATAATATGGATTATTGCAAGTTGTATAGCAAATATGATCACTCCAACTTCTTTAATATTCTCTAAGATAAATAAAAATATTAAATATACTAAAAAAGATAAAGCTACCACATTATTGTTTAAAATAATAAAAGTTATCGTATATATAGTAGCTACAGTAATCATAATTGCAGAACTTGGATATGACATTAATGGTCTTATAGCTGGACTTGGAGTTGGAGGACTCGCTGTATCTCTTGCCGCACAAGATACGCTAAAGAATTTAATAGGTGGAATTGTTGTAATATTTGATAAACCATTTATAGTTGGAGACTGGATAGAAACACCAACTATTGAAGGAACCATCGAAGATATTACTTTTAGAAGTACTCGAATTAGAACATTTAAAGATTCTATTGTAACAATACCTAATTCAATTATTTCTAATGAATCTATTATAAACTGGAGTAAAATGAATAAAAGACGAATTACTCTTGACTTAGTGGCAACTTTTAATACTCCACTTAAGAACATATGCAACTCAATCAGCAAAATTCAAGAAATGCTGATTGAACATCCAAATGTTCATAATGAGCCAATCTACGTTAATTTTACTGAAATAAAAGGTGATGGCCAAAACATTCAAGTTTATTTTTATATTGATAGAACGGACTATGCTTCTTATCTGGCTATAAAAGAAAATATTAATTACAAAATAATGCAAATTCTAAATCAAGAGAAAGTAGAACTTGCATACAATACTCAAACAATATACTTAGCAAAATAGTATGAATTTTTTAATAACTTAGCATTTTATCTCTTTGCTAAAAATGCTAAGTTATTTGATATTCTTTCTAAAATTAACCCTATTCTTCGTCTCCTTCTATTTATTCCAAAACTAAAAACCTTTCTTTTTTTATTAAATACACTATTCATATTTTCACCAATATAGTATATGCTGATACTTCATTTATGTTATTTTTATACTCATACATTTAATCATTTTTTGTTCTGAAATCTTGTAAATACCACTCAATTTTTGTATAATTTATATTGATAATTCTAAAGTTATTATTTTTTTATATCATATTATTTGTAAAGTAAACTAAAATATGTTATACTTATTAATGATTTGTACGTTATATGGTATAAATTAATTATAAAATGGAGATGAGAAATTGTATGCTATGTTCTGTATGTAAAAAAAATATGGCTGTAATATTTATAAATAAATTAGATAAAGAGGGAAAACAAACAAACGAAACTACTGGTCTTTGTATAGAGTGTGCAAAAAAACAAGGTATAGATCCTCTTAGTTCAATAATGAAAGAAATGACAAATATGTCACAAGAAGATATAGAAAATATGTCAAGCCAATTTGATACCATGATTAATGGTATTTCTGATTTTAATATGGATAATTTAGATGAAGATGAAGAGGGAAATCCAAAAGGCTTTGGATTTGAAAGTTTATTTAGCAATTTAATGCCAAAAAAGAAAAAAGAGCAAGAAAATAATACTTCTAGTGACGAAAAAACAAATTCCAAGAAAGATAAGAAAAAAAGAAAAAAAACTAAATATTTAGATACATTTGGGGAAAACTTGACTGAAAAGGCTAGAAATAATAAGCTTGACAATGTCATCGGAAGAAAAATTGAACTTGAAAGAATGATTCAAATACTTAACAGAAGAAGTAAAAATAACCCAGCTTTAATTGGAGAACCTGGTGTTGGAAAAACCGCAATAGTAAATGCTTTAGCTATCGCTATTGCAAAGGGAGAAGTTCCAAGTAAACTTATAAATAAAGAAGTATATCTTATAGATATGACTTCCCTTGTAGCTGGTACACAATTTAGAGGTCAATTTGAAGCCAGAGTTAAAGGGCTTATAGATGAGTGTAGATCCTTAGGGAATATTATTCTTGCAATCGATGAAGTACATAATATAGTAGGTGGTCTAGAACATGATAATTCAATGAATGCTGCTAATATGTTAAAACCAGCACTTGCAAATGGTACTGTTCAAATTATAGGTGCTACTACTTTAAAAGAATATAGAAAATATATTGAGAAAGATTCTGCACTCGAAAGAAGATTTCAACCAGTTATAGTAGATGAACCAAATCCAGATGATTGTTTTAAAATCTTAAAAGGTATAAAAAATTACTATGAAGATTATCATAAGGTCAAAATATCCGATGAAATCTTAAAAGATGCCGTAAATCTTGCTGATAAATATATACATGATAGATTTTTACCAGATAAAGCTATTGACTTAATTGATGAAGCTTGTGCAAGAGTTAACCTAGAAGACATTAATTTGGCTAAAATTGAAAAATTACAAATAGAATTAGATAAAATAACCGAAGAAAAAGAAGAATTAGATACACAGCTTGAAACACAAACTGATAATGAACTTAATGATACTTCAAATGAAAATCAAATATCTACTTTTGAAAAAGCTGCTAAACTAAAAGAAAGAGAATGTAAAATACAAACTGAACTTAACGAGCTTCAAAAGAAAATCAAACCTAAAGCTGTAACTTTTGATGATTTAGCTCAAGTAGTAGAACTTTGGACTAAAATTCCAGTAATGAGAATTAAAACATCTGAAACTACAAAACTTTTAAATCTAAAGGATAATTTACACAAAAGGATTATTGGACAAGATCATGCAATTGAAGCTATTTCTAATGCAATTATTAGAAAACGTGCTAATATACGTAATATTAATAGACCTCCTTCATTTATTTTTGTAGGTCCTACCGGAGTTGGAAAAACCGCTCTTGTAAAAGCACTAGCTTATGAATTGTTTGATAATGAAGAAGCAGTTATAAAATTAGATATGTCCGAATATATGGAAGCTCATAGTGCTTCTAAATTAATCGGAGCTCCTCCTGGATATGTCGGATATGATGAAGCTGGACAACTAACAGAAAAAATCAGAAGAAATCCTTATAGTATTATACTTTTTGATGAAATAGAAAAAGCTCATCAAAGTATATATAACATATTACTTCAAATTCTTGATGATGGAAAACTAACTGATTCACAAGGTAAAACCGTATCTTTTAAACACACTATTATTGTTCTTACTTCAAATCTTGGAACCAACTTTAAAAGTGATGGATATGGATTTGCAAATAATAAAATAGAAGAAAATCTATTAGAAGGAAAAACTGCTGATGCCCTTAAAGAATTCTTTTCTCCAGAATTTTTAAATAGAATCGATGATATTATTACATTTAAAAAATTATCACATGATAATATTCTAAAAATTGCTGATATAATGCTAAAAGAATTACAAAAAGAAACAAAAGAAAAACATATATTATTTAATTATACAGAAAATGTAACTAGCTTTATAGTTGATAAAGGATATAACGAAAAATTTGGAGCTAGACCTTTAAGACGTGCTATTCAAAAATATATTGAAGACATCATAGCAATAGATTTTATAAAAGGAAAAATAAAAGAAAAAAATCTCTATACTATTGATGTAATAGACGGAAAAATAAATATAAAATAGTTAAAAGAGGGTTCCCTTAAATAAATTTTTAGGGGTATCCTCTTTTCACAGTCAAGAATTTTTTTTTACTTTAAATACTACTTTCCATTAATGCTGTTATTGCTGTTATAAAATCATCTAATTCTAAATTAATATCAGATAAAATATATTCTAAATTGGCATCTTGCTCAATATAATCAATTTGACCAAATAAAACCTTTAGTATATTTTTATGATTTTTTAGCATTACTTTTTCCTTGTTTTTAAAAAGAACTACTTCCTCCTTATTAATTATAATCAGTGCACAAATAGGATCAAAATCATCTATTACTGTATTATAAGAGATATCATAAAAAACAAGTTTTGAAATGGTGTAACCTTTTAACTCCCTTTCAACATAGTTATAATAGTTTGGTGATCTAAAAATATTGTCCTTTAATATAGGATTAATTAAATAAGCCTCATCCATATAATATTTTCCCATCTTTAATTCTCCTTCTTAAGTAGTAATAATTAGTAATACTTTTATTTTTATTAATCAAGATTTACAATTGTTGGAAATTTCCTCCTTTAAAAGAATATTTTTAGATATTATAACATAAAAAAGTGCAATTTACAAACTTAATCTTAAGTTTCATTATAACAGATAAGGATTACTAGCAATAATTTAAGGCTCAATAATACTTATTTTATTAACTTTCTAAATCTTCAATTATTAGATTTAGTTCTTCTTTAGAATCTACTTTGATTCCAACATTTAATTCCTCTAGCATCTCAGGTCTTATTAATTCTTGTGATATATCTATTTTTTGATATACTGTATTTACTGTATCATTTACAACATTATAAATTACTATAACCCCTTCTTCTAGCTTTACATTAAAATGATTTGGACAATTTTGATCAACTTTTCTATAGAAAACCAATCTATCTTTTGACTCTTCTTTTATTTCATATTCTTTTTCCTCTTCTTTTTGTTTATCCATCTCTTGTTCTTTTAATTCCTGTAAAGTAGTATCATATATAATTTCTGAATTTTCTATCTTATGACCACATAAAGTATAATCATCCTCATATACTAATTCAATATCATATTTTACATTAGAATTAGTTTCAGTATATATACTGACTTCATCTTCATTGTGATCATTTATTACAGTTTTTGCAATATCTGTAGTATCATTTTTATTCTCTAAATTAAATCCTATATATATTCCAAACATTAATAGTACAATGAACATTGAAATAACTAGTAATCTATATTTAGTTTCTAATCTCATACTTATCACCTTCATAAATAGGTTTTGCAAACTTTTCTATATTATACAATATTTGGAAAATTTATATTAAAAATTTTATTGCTCCATTATATTCTGTAATATAAAATAATATATTATATTGTTTTAACTTTTCTAATGTCTCTTCATGTGGATGTCCAAATTTTTCTTTCTTTGATGATATTATTGCATATTTTACATTAATATAACTTAAAAATTCTTTTGAAGTTGAAGTTTTAGAACCATGATGTCCAATCTGAATAATTTGTAATTTTTGTAATTTACTCTCTATCTTAGACTTTAAATCATTATCTTTTATATTTTTTATTTTCTCTATTATAGATTTCTCTGTTTCAATAGTTGCATCCCCCATAAACAATAAATTAAAATCATCAATACTTATTAATATAACTTGAGAATTTGCATTTTGAATATCCTTTGACATTATTTTTTCATTATTACTTGGAGATAACACAATAATTTCTAAGTCATCAAATTGATAACTATCAAAAATATCAGTTTCTAACATTGATATTTTTTGATTATTTGCCAATTCTTTCAATTCTCTAAAATAATCAATATCTTCTTTAGGATAAGAATATAATATTCTATCAATCCTTATTTCCTTTATATCATTAAAAACTCCACTAACATGATCCTCATGCATATGAGTTAAAATACACAAATCGATTTTTTTTATACCTTTTTCTTTACAAAAGTTACTCAATATATTAGAAGCTAAATTCTTAGTTGTTGATCCATAATCAATTAATATATTCTTTCTCTTATACCTTATAAAAGCCATATTTCCCTGTTCAACATTAAAAAAGTAGATATAGCTTTCAAAATATAAAATATTTATATAAAAAACAAACACATATATTATATAACAAATAAAAAGCAAGTCTACAGCTTTTCTTAATTTATTTACCTTACTTTTAACTACTATTAAAACAGCTTTCTTTCTGAGCCTAAATAAAACTAATACTAAATAATATATTAATAGTATTAGTAAACTTGGCTTGGGTAAAACAATATTTAAACTAATATTTGATATTAAATCAGCAATCTGTATAACTAAATTTAACAATATATATTCGCAATTTAATAATATAATAGATACAAATGGTATAAATGATAAAAATAATATATAAAACCCAATAAAACATATCGCATTTAATAAAGGATAAATAATGACATTTGAAAGAATTGATACTAATGATATCTTACTAAAATAATAAATTTGAAGAGGTAATACAAGAATTTGTACAGCTATATATACACTTAAAATAGTATTTACAGATTTTAAAACAGCATATATATATTTTTTTGTTTTACTTTTTTCTATATACTTATATTTCAATGCTTTTTTTAATACTACATCTAAAAAACTATATATTTCTAATTGATAAATCATTATTCCTATTACTGCTAAATATGAAAAAAGAAAACTAATATTAAATATACAAAACGGATTATAAATTAATAAAATTATTATTGATATAGCAATAGAAGTAAATTTTTTTATCTTAATATTAAACATTTTAGAAATTATAGAAACTATACTCATAATAGACGCTCTAATTATTGATATAGAAAAAGATGAAAAAAAACAGAAAAATATAATAAAAATTATTTGCAAAATAAAAACCCTTTTATTATTTTTAGAACTGAAAAAATTTGATATTACAATTAATAAAAATGATATATTACTCCCAGAAACCGCAATTATATGAGATAAACCAATTTCACTTAATTTATCTTGTAATTCTTTATCAAGATTTACTAAATCTCCATAAATCATACTTTTAAACAAATTCGCTTCTTTATCAGGTAAGATATCCTTAATTCTTTTTTCTAATATATTTTTAAATTCATATATAAACTTTATAACAACATTTGCGCTATTTTTATTAGTATTAACAATAGTATATGTATTAATATATCCAACTATATTTTTAGAGTTTAAATACATTTTATAATCAAATTCATTTGGGTTATTTAATAGATATGGTATCTTTATTTTACCATTTATTTTTATTATATCTCCATAATTATAAACTCTTAAATCCTCATTTTTTCCCTTTTCTTTATCTTCTTTATTCTTCTGATAAATATTAAGTAAAAATCTTCTTTTATCATATATTACTTCATATACGATTTTATTATCATCTATACTTTTTAACTCAATGACCATAACTTCTTTTAAGTTTGTTTTATCATTTATAAATTTAAAGTTAAAGATATAATATACATATATAATTCTAAAACAAATGATTATTAAAATAAGTACTGTCAAATATATTTTTCTTCTATCTCTTCTATTTAATTTAATATTCTTTATTATTTTTTCCATACAGAATATATATCATATGATGTTTAAAATTCATATCTTTTACATTATTTTATTTATAACTATTTTTGTCGAACCATTAAATACATAATTTCATATAATAAATCTATAAGGAGGATACTATGATAACACTTAGTTTATGTATGATTGTAAAAGATGAAGAAAGAGTATTGAAACGTTGCCTTGATTCTGTAAAAGATATAGTAGATGAAATTATAATTGTTGATACAGGATCACACGACAAAACAAAAGATATAGCAAAACAATATACAGATAAACTATATGATTTTAAATGGATAGATGATTTTTCAAAAGCAAGAAATTTTTCATTTTCTAAAGCCACTAAAGATTATATAATTTGGTTAGACGCAGATGATGTAATACTTGAAGATGATAGAATTAAACTTCTAAATTTAAAAAAGAAATTAGATAAAAGTATTGATATAGTATTATTAAAATATAATACCGGTTTTGATGAAAACGGAAATGTTAACTTTTCATATTATAGAGAGAGAATTTTAAAAAGAGAAAAAAACTATCAGTGGGTTAGTCCAATACATGAAGTAATTGTTACCTCAGGAAAATATGTTCATAAAGATATTGCTATTACACATAAAAAAATAGGATACCCAGATCCTAAAAGAAATTTAAGAATATTTGAAAAAATGATAAAAAATGGTGATACACTTGATCCAAGGCAACAATTTTATTATGCTAGAGAATTATATTATAATAAAAAATACAAAAAAGCAATTAAAAATTTTAAAATATTTTTAGATAATAAAGATGGATGGATAGAAAATAAAATTAATGCTTGTGCCGATTTATATAATTGCTATATTGATATAAATGATAATACTAATGCTTTTCTATCCCTTACCAGAAGTTTTTTATATGACTTACCTAGAGCTGAGATTTGCTGTCAATTAGGTCATTTTTTCTTTAACCAAAAATTATATAATAATGCTATCTATTGGTACGAAAAAGCAAGTACTATTCCATTAGATACTACTAGAGGAGGCTTTTATAACCTAGATTGTTATAATTTTACTCCATATATTCAACTTTGCATTTGTTATTATAATATAGGTGATATTTCAAAAGCTATAAAATATAACGATCTAGCAGGTAAAGTTAAACCAACTAATAAAAGTTATCTATTAAATAAAACATTCTTTGACAATCTTTCAAAAAAATAAATTAACAAATCTTGTCCTTATAACATAGACTATATTGAGCTAAGCTCAAATCTAAAAGGAGGATATTTATGAATAATTATTGTGGAAATTTTGATCCATGTAATAACTGTTGTGATACATGTTGCCCAATAGTATGCAATAAAGGCGCAACTGGAGCAACTGGTCCTCAAGGTCCTCAGGGACCAATGGGACCAACAGGTCCTCAAGGCGTACAAGGATTGCAAGGAGTTCCTGGACCAGTAGGTGCAACTGGTGCTACAGGAGCCACTGGAGTAACTGGAGCTACTGGGGCTACTGGGGCTACTGGAGCTACTGGGGCTACACCAACTATAGCAATTGGAACTGTAACAACTGGTACACCTGGATCTAGTGCAGCTGTTACAATAACAGGAACTGCACCTAATTATATAATTAACTTTACTATTCCTCAAGGTCCTACTGGAACTGTCGGATCTATCGGAGCTACTGGTCCTACAGGAGCTACTGGTACACATAAAAAAAGAACGATAATGATAAAATCTATAACCATACAAAACCAGTTAAAGTAAAATTTATAAAAGAGAAGGTGATTTTAATGACAAATCAAGACTGTATTCGTTATTCAAGTATAGCTCTTTTAAATTTGATTGAAAGAGGTGAAAAAATTAGCGTTGATACATTAAGCAGCGAATTATTGTTTTTATTTGATACATATAGTGAAACTGAAATAGAAAAAGAAGTATTTTTCAGATTATAATTCATATTACCCGCAAAATTATACACAACAGCAAAACAGACGTTACAAATCATTGTCACGTCTGTTTTTAGCTGTTGCATGCCATGTTACTAAGGCAATATGAAATATTGCGTCAAGCAATAGCTTAACCAATAAAAATCAGTATATCAGCATAGATGTACGTACTATAAATTCAAGTCTGAGAAGTCGGACTTTTATTTACAGTATGTACAAATTTTATCTTATATATATGGATTTTTAAACTTGTAGTGTATTATAATTTGCCTATCTGCTGTAACCTCTATCTTTTCAATTAGATTGAAAAGCATTGCTTTATCAACTGTTTCAAACTCTATGATTTTGCGTAAGTCCTCTGTAAAATCTGTATTTTGTAAGTTGCTGTCATTTATTTTTCTTAACAGTTCTGTCTTCTGTTCTGATAACATTGTTTTTTCATCGTTGTATTCCTTGGACATCTCAACAAAAATATCTTCATCGATAATGCCTTTTAATTTATCAGCATACAATGATTTTATTGTAACTTGTATCTGTACAAGCCTTTTTTCTATTGTATCGATTTCTTTTTGTGCGTTGTTTTCTTCAGCTTTAACCAATTCAAATTGATTGTAAAAATCATCGGTTAATACTTCCTTTGCAATAGAGCGTAATTCGTTTATAACCGTATCAATCAATAACTGTTCTTGTATTCTATGACTGCTTGGATCTATGTCAAGTTTTTAGACACATTTTTTTACGAATTTTTTAATATTTTATTTTGTTTTTAAGGCGTTTTTCA